>JAJZXX010000158.1 GCA_021806205.1 Bacillota bacterium
CGTAAGATGCTGATGGCCGGCATGGACGCCTCTCAGATTGCCGACCTGGTGGATTTGTCCCTCGACGCCGTGGAAGCGATTCGGCGAGGCATGAACTAGGACCCAACTGGTGTCTCCCGGTGACAGCTATCGGGCGCTGCACAAAGCGATGACGGTCAATGTGGATTCGGAATAACTATCGCGCATGTGGGGCTGATCATTCTTGTGGCGATCACCGTCGGTGCGGGTACTAACTATCCGGAAAATTCGGTTGACCGCATTTTCCTCGTATTAGTGTTGTTGTTTTGGATGGGTTTTGGAATCCAACAGGTCATTGTTATTAACACCCTGGTCATGCTTATTGCATCGTTCCTGTTTTTTAGCGCCGCGCGTCCGCAACTCACCCAACGTTCCCGGGCCGTGATGGGAGTGTTGTAGCGCTCTCCTTCGTCGGAGGCATTGCCGGGCGATGGACCGGGCTACAGGCATCAGCGCACGGTTTGCTGCTCGTGCTCGGGATTTATGCTGTCAAGGCCGATTGCTTGTGGTCGGGCCCGCTTTTTCTATGTGGCTGCATCGCTCCCCGTCAGGGGTTTGCGTCTTTCGGCAAGGTCTAGGCAGAGACGAGAGGTTGTTTCCTTGACAGCACTCTCCCAACCGGGTAGATTTGATTCATCGATAGTTATCGATGGAAGTGACGAAAATGGACATGGTCAAGATCTTCCGGGCCTTGGGGCATGAGGTGCGTTATGCGATGTTTATGCAACTCATGCGTGGATCGGGTGCAACCTCCTGCTGTGAAGCGATTGGTCCAGATGAATCGGCCTGTTGTGTTGTCGATTTCACTCGGACGGTGCCTTTATCTCAATCCACCATCTCCCACCATTTGCACATTCTCGTCGAGGCCGGTTTAGTGACCCAGGAACGACGCGGCACCTACAGCATCTATGCCATCAGTGAAGAAGCTCTGGTCGCTTTACAGTCGCTTCTCGACGAGGCCAAGATGTGTCGCGGCATCGGTGCGACTCATCCGATTGCCCTTCAGTCCGATCTCTGATTCTTTTTGCGCGGCTGATGAATAGTCTAGGGAGGGAATCATATGGAATCACTCAATCCCGATCAAGTTCGTGAAGCGGTACGTCAGAACTATGCGGAGGTCGCCAAACTCGCGACCACGGCCGGTTGTGGCTGTACCTCCACTTCTTGTTGCACGGATGGCTCGACCCGATCGGTCGAGATGGTGTCGTTGCAGTTGGGGTATGCGCCGACCGAAATCGCCTATGTGCCCGAGGGATCCAATCTGGGGCTAGGATGTGGGAATCCGCAGGCGATTGCCGCGCTCCAGCCGGGGGAAACCGTCGTGGATCTCGGAAGCGGGGCCGGCTTCGATTGTTTTCTGGCCGCGCGTCAGGTCGGGGAGTCGGGGTGTGTCGTCGGGGTTGACATGACCCCTGAGATGATCGCGAGGGCCCGGGATAATGCCACACAGGGAGGCTATGCCAATGTGGAGTTTCGCCAGGGCGCAATCGAGCATCTTCCAATCGCCGACGGATTTGCGGATGTCATCATCTCGAACTGCGTCATCAATCTGTCTCCGGACAAAGCCCAGGTTTTTCGCGAGGCGTTCCGCACGCTAAAAGTGGGCGGCCGTTTAGCGATTTCGGATGTAGTGGCCAGTGCCCTATTGCCAGACGACATCTGGAGCGACATGGCGTTGTTGTCGGGCTGCATTGCGGGCGCGGCTCTCATCAGCGACATCGAAGCAATGTTGAGGGATGCCGGATTTGTCGACATTCGCATCACGTCGAAAGACGAAAGCCGGCAGTTTATCCGAAACTGGTCGCCGCGCAACAATGTCACTGACTATGTCGTCTCTGCCACGATCGAAGCCGTAAAGCGTGGCTAAGCAGGAAGCAACGGCGGCTTGCTCATTTGGGGGGCAACTCAGGTTATCGCCGAACTAATTTACAACAAGGCAGGTGTCCAGTCATTGGACATCTGTACGTTTTTTGGAATTGAAATGGCCAGACGGACACGGTGTAGTGGTGTGGGGTGCACGATCGGACGGCCTATGTTACTAGTGGTGCGTTTGGTTAGTCTTTACCCAAATAGACAGGAGTTGCCGCAAAAGATGAATCCTTTATCCCGAAGTTCTTTTGCTCACAGACACAAAGAGCCAGGGGGACGCGCATGAGCTTGCTCAGTTTGCTGGAGGCAGAGCGACAGGTGCTGCGCACCCTGGTATGGGCGGCGACAACACCTCAGGCGATCGCTTAGCGTGCCCAGATTCTCTTGACCGCCGCTGAGCCGGACAGCCATAGCGCCCGCCAGGTCGCCCCTTGGAATATGGGCCGGATGCCCGGATGGCAATCGGGGTTATGGCGTGTCTCCGCCGGATAATACCAGTCAGTGGTGGATTCGCGATCTGACGGCCACCGTGCACGTCGGTACCACCTTTAAATGGGTGTACGCAAATGATACGCTGTGGGGCCACGTTTCGAGAGGAGGAGTGGCGGTGCCCGTCAGTTTTCTCTCCGCGGAGCAGGCGTCGCAGTACGGCCGGTATGTCGGCGACACGTCCCCGGCCCAACGTGCCCAGTTTTCTATTTGGACGATGCTGGTACTCTGCATCGTAGCCCCCAGTGAGCTGGCCCAGATTCAGCGCCAAGCCCTGCTCTTAGCGGGAGTGGATTCACGCCGACTTACTCAGATTCCCTCCAGATGACGAAAGCCTGGTCCCTCTACACCATAACCCACCACCTTGCCATGGACTTGAAATACAAGTTCAATTATCGGCGCCTATTGGCTGTATCGTCCGCTATTATGAAGGCATGAAAAAATCTCTAACCCTATCAAAAGACATCAAAAGGCAAGAGTATTACCAGGCGCTCATCGAAAAGGATAGTCGTTACGATGGCGTGTTTTATGTCGGGGTGAAGACTACCGGGGTGTTTTGTCGTCCGACCTGTCCCGCACGTAAGCCGAAGTTTGAGCACTGCGAGTTTTTTATCAATGCTCACCAGGCACTGTTGGCCGCGTATCGCCCGTGTAAGCGGTGTCGTCCCCTCTCGAACCCTCAAGACATGTCACCCATTGTTCAGCAATTGGTCGAGGCGGTGGAATCCCACCCCGAAAAACGATGGTCGGATGCCGATTTTGCTGCCCTTTCGATTCATGCGTCCACGGCACGCCGTCAATTTCAACAGCGATTTGGCATGACTTTTGTGGCTTATGCGCGCGCCCGGCGAATAGGACTAGCTATGGAAGAAATTAGATCGGGAAGGCCCGTTATCGATGCCCAATTGTCGGCTGGTTACGAGTCCAGTAGTGGGTTTCGGGACGCTTTTTCACGGATTATGGGTGCAGCACCGGCCGTGCTGGCGGCCGACATGCGCCTTTTCAAGGCCTTATGGATCGATACGCCCCTGGGGCCGATGATAGCAGTCGCCGACGACGATGCTCTGTACCTCCTGGAATTTGTGGACCGACGTGGGCTAGAGCGTGAGATTGAACGATTGCGACAGCGAATGCGGGTCGCCATTGTTCCGGGCACAACGGCGCCGCTTACGTCCGTTAGAAAGGAGCTTGTTTCATACTTTGAGGGCCAACTCGATTCTTTTCAAACCCCCATCCAGCCTTTGGGCACGCTCTTTGAGCAGCGTGTGTGGAAGTCGCTGCGCGCTATCCCTCTGGGGCAGACACGATCGTATGGGGAGGTTGCACGAGCCATCGGACAGCCGACAGCATTTCGCGCGGTTGCGCGTGCAAACGGCGCCAATACCCTTGCTCTGGTGATTCCGTGTCACCGAGTTATCAATGCGAATGGCGATCTCGGCGGGTATGGGGGAGGCGTTGGTCGTAAGGAGTGGCTTTTGAGGCATGAGTCGGCATCCCAGGATGGCCTTGCCAGGGCGAATCCCCAAAATGGGGTGAGGAGTGAGTAGCTATTGACATCGTTTAAGTCCACACGTTGTGGGAAATGTTGTACCATTGGACGGTCTATGCTGTGCGTAGGCTACGGAACTATTCGTCGGAATCAGAACAAGATCGGTACGGCAACAATCTAATGCACTGTTTTCAAAAGCCACCATACGCAGGTTCTCTATGGCAGTACTTACAAAGCCGTCCTGACTACCGGTATAGTCTTGTTTTTTGGCACTTGGGGTGTTTTGGCTAAATCTTTTTGTCATGGGTTTGACTAATTGCACTGTCATCGTAACGTTCGGATGGGGAGTGACGGGGGCAAACTCGGGGTTCTGCCATGGTCATTCGCGTTTTGGTGGAGGCCATGGGTTTTCGCCGTACACCCAACGCGAATCCCAGCCCCTGGGGCTGATTCTCCGGTGTTCCAGGGGTCACGGATCGACCGACTTTGGTGGCAGTCGGGTTGGTTGACGTGATGACATTTAGCATTAGCGCCGACACACTTGGTTGATTGAATAGCGATCGAGAGCAACATTGTCTCTTTGTTGTGTCATGAACTCTGTCTTTGCCTCGCGTGATGGCAGGGACTGTACTCCGTGTTGCCGGTATTTCGAGGTGCCGTGCAGAGGATTGTGGTTCGCTGCAACCATGGATGGGCGATGACCAAGTAGCTTATATTACCAATCGCAGGGGTGCTGGTCTATTCCCCTGGTTGTCGTGAGGACCTGGTTCACCCTTTAAGAGGGAACCGCTGATTCAGAGCAGAGCAGTGGTCGGTGCGATAATTCACTTGCAAGCATTCCAGCCGAGTCCATGATTGCAGACGGCCTTCCCGATAGGGGGGAGGGGCTACTCGTCCTCACGCTAGCGACGGGTTGCGGCCGGGAATGGCTGCGGGTCTAAATTTTGGAAGGCTGACACAGTGGCGGAACTTCCTCTCCCAAAGATGGTTCGCTCTGGGTGGTCGCAAAAATCTGCGGGAGGGCTTCTGCTACTTGAGTCGCTGAGCAAACTGCGCCAGAACCTATCGGGGTGGTTGAAGTCGCGGCCAAGCACCCCCGTTTGACGCTAAGCTGGCTGGCTGATATCTTCGCCAATTTGATACCGACATGTGGTACCCTGGAAAACCGTTGAATTTAGCGTTGTGTGGCGACTGCTGAAAAACGTAGGAACTGCCAGCCCCAAAGAGACCTTGCCATCCCGGTGTACAATATAGGGAAGTGGGTCACGAGAAAGGGTGTGGCTGAAATCGAGGTCGTAAAAATTACTCCGCGGGGCTATTGTTATGGCGTGGTGGATGCGATGACCATGGCCAAGCAGGTGGCACAGGATCCCAACGTTCCCCGGCCAATTTTCGTGTTAGGGCAGATTGTTCATAACCGTCATGCGGTAGAAGCGTTGGAGAGCCTCGGAATACAAACGTTGGACGGCGGACGCCGGCTAGAACTTTTGGATCAGGTTCCCGACGGCGCCACTGTGATCTTTACAGCGCATGGGGTGTCTCCCGACGTGAAAAGGGTGGCCCGACAACGCGGATTAAATTGTTTTGATGCGACCTGTCCGGACGTGACTAAGACGCATACGCTGATCCAAGACAAGGTCCGTGATGGGTACTCCATTATCTATATAGGTACCAAGGGGCATCCCGAACCCGAAGGAGCCATGGGCGAGGCGCCTTCGGGACGCGTGGCCTTAGTGACCACGGTGGACGATGTCGAGCATCTTGGGTTTGATCCCAAGACATCTTTGGCGGTTGTCACCCAAACCACCTTAAGCCAGTGGGATACTCAGGACGTGATTCGGGCGGTGCAACGCCGATACCCTGGGGCCGAGGTGCATAATGAGATCTGCCTGGCCACCCAGTTGCGTCAGGAAGCGGCCGTGTCTGCGGCTTCCACCGTGGATATGGTGGTGGTGGTGGGCGATCGTCGCTCCAATAATTCCAATCGACTGGTGGAAGTTGTGGATAAGGTGGGTGGGAAACCGGCTATACGGGTGGAAGAGGTGGGAGATCTCCGGGAAGACTGGTTTAGGGATGTTCACACCGTGGGGGTTACGGCGGGTTCGAGCACGCCGAGTCAGGTAACTCGTGCGGTGATTCAATGGCTCGAAAACTATCAGCCTTCGAATTATGCTAACCCGGCAAATCGCACATAGAGATGAGTGGCCAAGAGCAGTCCCAAAATGGTGAGAAGCGCCCCGGAGAGACGTTCAATCCACGGAAGATACCGGGAGAGACGTTCAATCCACGGAAGATACCGGGAGAGGCGCTCGGTCCACAGTGTGGCCCGGCTGAGAAAAATAGCCAAGACAAAAAACGGCAAGGCCAATCCCATGGCATAGGCCGCTAGCAGAATCCCTCCCCAGGTCACCGTATTGCTACGGGCAGCCAGGATGAGAATGCTGGTCCAGATAGGTCCCACGCAGGGTGTCCATCCCGCTGCAAACACTACGCCCATGATGAGCGGAGAAATGACGCCCAGCCGACCGCGCTGGGGCAATCTCAAACGGGTTTCCTGCTTTAGCAGCCTTAGATGAATGGCGCCTATCCGTTCGAGCCCGAATAGGACCATGACGATGCCGCCCAGTTCGGCCATGAGGGCTTGATAATGGAGGACAAACCGACCTATGCTGGTGGCGGTCAATCCAGAGATGACTAAAATGGTGGAGAATCCTAGGATAAAAATGAGGGAGTTCATGACGACTCTAGTACGTACGGCCTGGCTCTGGACGGCATCGGGGGTTAATAGGGTACCGGCCAGAGCCGTTAAGTACGAAGGCACCAGGGAAAGGACGCATGGCGACAACAAGGACGCGAGTCCTGCCCCAAAGGCAATAGAAAGCGACGCAAGATGCACCACGTGAGCCTCCTCAAGTGAAGCGAAGCCAAGACTTAAGCATAGCACATCACGCGATTGTGCAGGATTTCAAGTCTGTTTGTCGAAAGTTGTGGAAATGTGAGGCGTGGGAGCGGACCGAGAAGATTGTGGGGGAGGGTGTTAGACGGTTGATACGACTGGACGGGGTGACCAAACGTTATGCCAACGGACATCACGGACTGGTAAACGTGTCGTTAACGGTGAACCGCGGTGACTTTGTGTTTTTGGTGGGCCCGTCAGGTGCGGGCAAGTCTACATTAATCCGGCTTTTGTATGGTGAGGACAAGGCTACCGCGGGTGAGGTGATGATTGATCAATTCCGTCTGAGAAGCATGACGCTTCGTCAACTTCCCAGACTCCGTCGGCAACTCGGCATCGTGTTTCAGGATGTAAAACTTTTGCCGACCCGGACAGTCTTTCAAAATGTTGCCTTTGCCATGGAAGTGGTGGGTGCATCGCGTCGCGATATTATGCGCCGGGTTCCCCAGGTGATTGAGCTAGTGGGCTTGAAGAATCGACGGGATAATTATCCTGATCAACTGTCCGGGGGGGAGCAGCAAAGGGTTGGCATTGCGCGGGCGTTAGTCAACCAACCGATTTATGTGCTAGCGGATGAACCCACCGGCAATCTAGACCCAGAGACCGCCGCGGACATCATGCGCCTTTTTGTTGAGATTAACCGTCGAGGGGCTACGGTGGTGATGGCCACCCATGCTCGCGATTTGGTCAACCAATTGCAAAGACGCGTCATTGCCATTGAGGGTGGTCGCATGGTGCGCGATGATGTTAGAGGGGCTTACGGTTATGACGCTTAATAGCGCCGGACATTTATTCCGGGAAACCGGGCGGAGTCTTACCAAAAATTTTTGGATGGCTCTCGCCTCAGTCTCTACGGTAGCCATCTCGTTATTTGTCCTGGCCGTATTTGTTGTGGTTAGCACCAATGTGAACCATGTGACGACACTACTGCAAAACGAAGTGGAGTTACGGGTGTTTGTGAAGCCCAAAGCGACCCGCCCTGAAGAACTTAAGCTTTTAGGTCAGATCCGGCACTGGCCCGATGTCCGGCATGTCCATTTTTTCACTAAAGAAGAAGCGGCCAAACAACTGAAAGGGGAGTTTCCTAATCAACACGCCTTGTTTGATGTGATTGCCAAAGCTAATCCTCTTTTTGATGGCTTTGACATCTATACCAAAAATCCGGCCCAGATCCCCTCTGTGGCTCACCGGGCTCAAGCCGTCCCGATTGTGCATAACGTGGTATATCAGGGGACGGTGGTTAAGCGGCTCACGCGCTTAGGCCATATCGTCCGGTGGGTTGGATGGATTGTCGAGGCACTATTAGCTGTCGCGACCCTGATGATTATTGTGAACACTATTCGCCTTGCGGTATTTTCCCGCCGTCGTGAAATACAGGTGATGCGCCTTGTGGGCGCGACCAATTGGTTTATCCGCTGGCCTTTTATCTTGGAAGGCCTCTCGATCGGTATTTTTGGAGCCTTGCTGGCAGAAGTGGTGGTGAGCGCGGGATACCGCTGGGTTGTCGGTGCGGCCGCCCGGGCCCTGCCGTTTTGGCCGATCGCTAGCCTTCACACGGTGGTAGATCGTACCGCGCTCTTTACCGGTATTGGAGGCTTGGCCGTCGGCGGCGTTGCGAGCATTATTGCCCTGAGACGCTTCTTACGCGTTTAATTCTTGTTGGTCCCCTGATGATATAATAGTGGGTACGGCACTAGTGAGGATGTTGCCGCAACTTGTGGTGGCGGCGCTCATGGGGTGATGGGCGATGAGTGCCAATGGATCCGCCCGTTGAGATAACAGTTGACTGGGATAGTTGGGTCGGCGATACTAGTTATGCAAACATGTGTTTTGTAACCAATTGTTATTATTCGGAATGCATTGGGATTGGCGAGCGAAACTAGTCATTGACAACAATCAAGGGGGAACCATGGCAGAATTTCAACTGAAGAGCCCCTATGAGGCGCGGGGGGACCAGCCTCGCGCCATTGAGCAATTAGCTCAAGGGTTTCAAAGCGGGCGAACAGAAGAGGTATTGCTGGGCGTGACCGGGTCGGGAAAAACTTTTACCATGGCCAACGTCATTCAACGCATCGCACTGCCCACATTGGTCGTCGCTCCCAACAAGACGCTGGCTGCGCAGTTGGCTGGCGAGTTAAAAGCCTTCTTCCCGGACAACGCGGTGGAGTATTTTGTGAGCTATTACGACTATTATCAGCCGGAAGCCTACATTGCCAGTACGGATCTGTATATTGAAAAAGATGCGCAAGTTAATGACGAAATAGATAAATTGAGACATTCTGCCACGTCCTCACTCTTGGAGCGACAGGATGTCATTGTGGTGGCATCCGTCTCCTGCATATATGGGTTGGGTTCTCCCGACGATTATCGCAATTTGGTTTTATCATTAAGGGTTGGCCAGGAGAAAAGCCGCGACAGTATCTTACGGAAGCTGGTGGAAATTCAATATGACCGCAACGATATGAACTTCGTGCGGGGAAAGTTTCGGGTGCGCGGGGAGGTCATTGAGATTTTCCCGGCTAACCGGAGTGAGCAGGCGATTCGCGTCGAATTGTTTGGTGATGAAATCGAGAGAATTCGGGAGTTTGACGTGTTAACGGGAGAAATTTTGGGGGATCGTGACCATGTGGCCATCTATCCGGCCTCCCACTATGTCATGGGTCAAACGCGCCGAGATCCTGCGATTGATAGTATCGAAAGGGAATTAGATGAGCGCCTTGGGGTGCTCAAAGAGTTGGGACGGGATTTGGAAGCGCAACGGTTGGAGCAGCGCACTCGCTATGACTTGGAAATGCTGGAAGAGGTGGGTTTTTGTTCCGGCATTGAGAATTACTCGCGGCATTTTACCGGGCTTGCCCCGGGGGATCCTCCTTACACGTTGTTAGACTATTTCCCGGAGCGATTCCTGACGATTATTGACGAGTCGCATGTGAGTGTTCCGCAAATTCGGGGAATGTACGGCGGGGACCGATCGCGCAAGGAGAGTCTGGTAGCCTACGGGTTTCGCCTGCCCTCCGCGTTTGACAACCGGCCCTTAACTTTTGATGAGTTTAAGAAGCGCACCGACCAGGTGTTGTATGTCTCGGCGACGCCCGGACCGTATGAAATGGAGCATGCCGACCAGGTGGTGGAGCAAATCGTTAGACCCACCGGATTGATCGACCCGCGCATTTCAGTGAGGCCGACCGTCGGCCAAATTGATGATTTACTCGGAGAAATTCGCCAGCGCGTCAAAAACAAGCTTCGAGTCCTCGTGACCACACTCACCAAGCGCATGGCCGAAGATCTTACGGACTACTTCCGAGAGTCGGGAGTCCAAGTGCGATATTTGCATTCGGATATCGATACAATGGAACGCATGGCCATCCTGCGAGACTTGCGACTAGGGGAATTTGACGTGTTGGTAGGCATTAATCTCTTGCGAGAAGGGTTGGATTTACCTGAAGTTGGGCTGGTAGCCATTTTGGATGCGGATAAGGAGGGATATTTGCGTTCGGAAACCTCGTTGGTGCAGACGGTCGGTCGGGCCGCCCGAAACCTCGAAGGCGAAGTGATTATGTATGCCGACAATATGACGGAGTCCATGCGGCGCGCCATTTCCGAGACGGAACGGCGCCGAGCCATTCAAGAGCGATACAATGAAGAACATCACATCACGCCCACCGGGGTGACCAAGGACGTACGCGACGTCATTTCGGCCGTGCGGCCGAGCGAGACCCCAGGGCGTGCGATAAGTCTTGGGGACCTTACCCCAAGAGAACGCATTAAAATGGCCAATCAACTGAGAAAGGAGATGAAAGAGGCGAGTCGCAATTGGGAGTTTGAGCGTGCGGCGGCTATTCGCGACATGTTGATGGAATTAGAGGCACAACGCCCCATAAAAAGTGTGGGAGGAGGTAAGCATCGTGGGTAGCGGCGTGATACGGGTCATCGGAGCTCGCCAGCACAATTTGAAGAACGTTTCCGTTGATATCCCCCGAGACCAGCTGGTGGTGATCACCGGGGTGTCCGGATCGGGCAAATCATCGTTGGCGTTTGACACGATTTACGCCGAAGGCCAGCGTCGCTATGTGGAATCCCTATCAAGCTACGCGCGACAATTTTTGGGGCAAATGGACAAACCCGACGTAGACACCATTGAAGGCCTATCGCCTGCCATCTCTATCGATCAAAAAACCACGAGCCATAATCCGCGCAGTACCGTGGGGACCGTGACCGAAATTTACGACTATCTCAGAGTGTTGTACGCACGGGCGGGAGAGCCTCACTGTCCCCAATGTCATGAGCCAATCCAGCCGCAAACCATCCAAGAGATCGTTGACCGGGTGTTGGAACAGCCTGACGGGACCCGGTTAGAGGTAAGGGCACCGGTGGTGCGGGGCCGTAAGGGTACCCATGAAAAGGTCGTCGAAGAAATTCGTCGGCTCGGGTATACACGGGCACGCATCGATGGGGTGTTGGTCGAATTAGAAGAGGCACCCGCACTCGCCAAGAATCAAAAGCATACTATTTTGGCGATAATGGACCGCATTATTATTCGTGAGGGGGTAGGCTCACGCCTATCCGAGGCGATCGAGCATGCATTTGAAATTTCCCAAGGACTGGTGGAAATTGGGCCACCCGATGGTGATGCGCATTTGTTTGCCCGCGATTTAGCGTGTGCGCGCTGTAACATTTCCCTGGAAGAATTAAGTCCCCGCATGTTTTCGTTCAACGCGCCCTATGGGGCGTGCCCCGAGTGCACTGGACTGGGCTTCAAAGAAGAAATTGACCCGGACTTAGTGGTCAATCCCGCCCTTAGCTTGCGCCAAGGTGCGCTGGCGCCTTTGTACCGGGGCACCAGCCGATTTTACCCGGACCTCGTACTAGCCGTGGCCAAGACTGAGAAAATCCCTCCAGACACCCCCTACCGCGAGCTGTCCGAGGGTCAGCGCCGGGTGATGCTTTATGGTCTCACTCGGCCCATCCCTTATGAGTACGAGAGCGTGTTTGGTCAAAAACGGCGCGAGAGCATTATCTGGCATGGGCTCATTCCCATTCTGAATCGTCGTTATCAAGAGACCAACTCCGAGGGACAAAAAGAGGAAATAGCGGGATACATGACCTCGCGGCCCTGCCAGGCTTGTCAGGGTCAGCGCTTAAAGCCGGAAGTGCTGGCGGTTACGGTGGGAGGCCGTTCCATCGCGGAACTGACCGACTTGGCGATTCATGATGCCCGACAATTTTTAGGCGATTTGTCCCTGGAGGGTCGCGACCAACGCATTGCGGGGCCCATCCTGAAGGAGGTCAAGGAGCGTCTGGGGTTTTTGAACGATGTCGGCTTAGGCTATCTGACATTGTCCCGCACGGCTGGTACCCTGTCGGGCGGAGAAGCTCAACGCATTCGTTTGGCCACGCAAATTGGATCGTCACTCATGGGTGTGCTGTACATTTTGGACGAGCCGTCGATTGGACTGCACCAGCGCGATAATGAACGATTGATTCGGACCCTAAAGCGCCTGCGGGATCTGGGTAATACGGTCCTGGTGGTAGAGCATGATGAAGATACCATGCGGGATGCCGACTTTCTCATTGACATTGGGCCGGGGCCAGGCATATACGGGGGTCAGGTTGTGGCCCAGGGGACACCTAAAGAAGTGATGGAACATCCCAATAGCTTGACGGGGCAGTATTTGGCCGGGACGCGCGAGATTCCGATCCCCGCGGTAAGACGCCATCCCGGAGAGCGTTGGCTGACTGTTCAAGGAGCCCACGAACACAATTTGAAGAACATCACGGTGAAAATTCCCCTCGGCATGATGGTAGCGGTGACGGGGGTGTCCGGTTCCGGAAAGTCCACATTGGTGAACGATATCATCCGCCGCCGTTTGGAATTGGATCTCAATGGCGCGCATAGTCGGCGGGTAGGGCGCCATCGGGCCATGCTGGGACTCGAACAGCTTGACAAGGTGATCGCTATTGACCAGAGTCCCATCGGCCGCACGCCCCGGTCTAACCCCGCGACCTACACGGGTGCCTTTGACTTGGTGCGGGAAGTGTTCCAATCGACCGTGGAGGCTCAGGTGCGCGGATACCGTGCGGGCCGATTCTCCTTCAATGTGCGCGGCGGGCGTTGCGAAGCCTGCCGCGGAGATGGGATTTTGCGTATTGAAATGCATTTTTTGCCCGATGTTTACGTGCCCTGCGAAGTGTGCAAAGGCACGCGCTATAATCGGGAGACGCTCCAAGTTACCTACAGAGGAAAAAACATTGCGGACGTACTCGACATGACGGTCGATGAGGCTCTGGTGTTTTTCCAGCACCATGCCCGGCTCAGGCGCAAGCTTCAGACTCTGTCGGACGTGGGGCTGGGGTATATTCATCTCGGTCAGCCAGCCACGACGCTTTCGGGCGGAGAGGCCCAGCGGGTGAAGTTGGCCACGGAGCTCTCCCGGCGGTCTGACGGGCGCACGCTTTACCTGTTGGATGAACCGACCACGGGTCTACATGCCGAAGACATCCGGCATCTCCTCGATGTGTTGGAACGTTTGGTAGCCCAAGGCGATACCGTATTAGTCATCGAGCATAATCTCGACGTGATTAAGCGGGCCGATTGGATTGTTGATTTGGGACCTGAGGGCGGAGACCTAGGAGGCGATGTGGTGGCCGAGGGTCCTCCCGAATTGGTCGCCACGGTCAAAGATTCTTACACCGGTGACTATCTGAGCCGTTATCTGAATCGCCGCCAGGCGCTGTCGGAAGCTCGCTAAATGTTGCGCACAGATATTCCGGGGTTAAAATCCGTAAAAGGCGGTCCCGTCCAAGAAACGCTCAAAAATCTCCCCCAAGCCCCGGGCGTGTATCTACTCAAGGATATAGAAGGTCAAGTGCTTTACGTGGGCAAGGCGGTGGTTCTCAAAAACCGGGTGCGTTCGTACTTTCAAGCGCCAGAGCGGCTGGCGGCCAAAGTCCGGGCGATGATGCGCCATGTTGTCGACTTGGAGTACATTGTCACCACCACCGAAGTGGAGGCTCTCATTTTGGAGGCCACACTGATTAAAGAGATGAAGCCCCATTACAACATCCGTCTCAAGGACGACAAGGCCTATCCGTACTTAAGGCTGACGTGGGAGGAGGATTTCCCCCGGCTCGTCATCGCGCGAAAGCCGGGAGCGGATCAGAGCCGCTACTTTGGCCCCTATCCGCGCGCACAGAGTGTGCGCGACACGATTCGTCTATTGCGCAAAATCTTCCCTATTCGCAACTGCACCAATCATAAGTTTAAAAATGCGGCCCGGCCCTGCCTGGAATATCATATTGGGCATTGTCAGGCACCCTGCCAGAATTGGGTCACAAAAGAGTCCTATCGCGCTATGATGCGCCAAGTGGAACAATTTCTGGAGGGTCGGGCCGACGAGGTGGAACGCGAATTGTTGGCGCGATTGCATGAGGCGGCCGAGAATTTGGAGTTTGAACGCGCTGCGGAATTGCGCAATCAAGTACAGGCCATCCGAGACGTGCGAGAACCCCAGACGGTAGCCCAAGGGGGGGAGCGCGAGTTGGACGCGATTGCTTGGGCGGTGTCATTGGATGAGGCGCTCGTACAAATTTTTCGCGTGAGAAAGGGGCGTTTAACGGGCCGGGAGAGCTTCACTTTGACCGGGGTCGACGGTTCACCCGAGAGCGCGATTGCCGAGGCTTTTGTGACCCAATATTATAGCAATGCCCAAGATATTCCCCCGGAAATTCTTATCCAAGCGTTGCCCGAAAATGTGGAACAATCCATTCAGTGGTTAAAAGAGCGGCGTTCGGGACGCGTGTCGATGAGAGTGCCCCAACGCGGGGAAAAATCTCAGTTACTGCGGTTGGTAAGAAAGAATGCGGAAATGGCGCGTGACGAGGGAGTGCGGCGCCAAGATCGGCGACAAGAACGGGTCGACGAAGGATTGAAGGGTCTGATGCATGCCTTGGGGCTGGCCAGGTTGCCTCTTCGCATGGAGTGCTATGATATCTCTAACACCCAGGGTGCGGAGTCGGTCGCTTCGATGGTGGTGTTCACCCAAGGCATACCCGACAAATCGCAATATCGGCGTTTTAAAATCAAAACGGTTGACGGCCCGAATGATTTTCAGTCGATGTACGAGGTGATTAGCCGTCGTTTCAAACACCGGGACTTGGCCGAAAATCAGCCGGGGCTCAAACGATTTGCGGAATTGCCCGATTTGGTGATTATTGACGGGGGTCAAGGACAGCTCGGCTATGCCGTCCGGGCCATGCGTGAATGGGGTGTGGCCGATATTCCCGTATTTGGCTTAGCGAAACAGCATGAGTGGCTATTTGAGCCGGATGTCTCCCGTCCCATTATTTTGGATCGAGACTCTGAAGCCCTGAAAATGCTGCAGCGCTTACGTGATGAGGCACACCGGTTCGCCATTACGTTTCACCGCCAGTTGCGTACGCGCCGCAACCTGAAATCGCTATTGGATGACGTGCCGGGCATCGGGTCCAAGCGAAAAAAGGCGTTGTTGCGGGCATTTCCCGACTTGGCAGCAATCAAAGAGGCTAGTGTCGAGGAGCTCGTTCACGTGCCGGGCATGTCCATACGGGCTGCCGAATCCTTAGCCCACTACCTTCGGGATGAGAGGGGGACAAAAGCCTGAGACGGATCATATTGTGGGCGGCGACGGCACTCACGCTGTTTGGTTTAGACCACATTCACATGGGGATTACGGTGCCGACCTTAAGAGTGGCCATTTTGGCGAGTCTGGTGTTGGGGCTGATTAATCTGGTGGTGAGACCCATCGTCCGGCTGTTGGCGCTGCCGATTACGCTTTTGACCCTAGGGCTGTTTGGATGGATTATCAACGCGCTAATGCTCTGGCTAGTCTCCGCCATTGTTCCGGGTTTTCATATTCAGGGATTTATTCCGGCCTTAGAAGCGTCTATTATTTTGGCCATCGTATCGGGGGTGCTTAATTGGGTTATCCGTCGCCGTACGCATTAATTGCGTTAGATTTGGATGGAACGACGGTTAAAAGTGACGGGACGGTGTCCGCGTCCGTCAAAGAGGCTGTCCAAGAGTGTATTCGTCGGCATATTGCGGTCATTATTGCCACGGGTCGGATGCCCCAATCCGCCAAGCGTTATTGGGAAGAGCTTAACCTTCCGCCGGGGCCGTTAGTCGCCTTTCAAGGCGCCATGGTGGTGTGGGTCCCCGAGGGTCGTATTCAAAGCAAGGTTGCGTTGCCCGATGGCAGTGCACGCCGAGTCGTAAAATGGGCGCTGGAACAAGACTTGCTGATCCAAGTCTACGTGGGCACAGAACTTTGGGTGTCGCGCGAGGATCCGAGAGTGCGTCGCTACATTGATGCGAATCATATCCCGGCTTGGGTCCTGGGACCTGATGAAATCATCGATTGGCCTGAGGCACCCATTAAAGTGCTGTTGCAAGATGATGCCCGAGTCCTCGATCGACTGCGGGGGGACCTTCAAAATCGTCTTAATGCGGATCCAGTACGCATTTTTAAATCGCAGGCCGATTACCTGGAGGTCGTGAACGTGGATGTCGGGAAAGCCAAAGGGTTAAAGGCGGCTGCCCAGGCGCTCGGTATTCCCAGGGAGCAGGTTTTGGCCATTGGAGACGCCGAGAATGACATCGACATGCTCACCTGGGCGGGACTAGGCATCGCCATGGGGCAAGCGCCTGACGTCGTGAAACGAGCCAGCGATGGCGTGACGGATTCCATTGGGGCAGACGGGGCGGCGCGGGCTCTAGAAAAGTGGGTGTTGACCTAGAAGGTGTAGGAGCATCAGACCCCAGACCGTTCGGCTAAATAGGTACAGCGTGGTGGTGGCCACGACAATCATAAAGAGCCAGGTGAAACGGCGTTCCATGGATAGCTCGCGCCGACGGCGGGTTCGGGCGGCACGGCCCTCGGTCTCCTGTTCGGACAAAGGTTCAAAGGTTTGGGATTTTATAGCGTGCATGCGGACCTCCTCCACCGTCCAAAATCCTGTACTTATTCGACACCATTCGCACTATCCTGTCAATTACCCATAACGCCTGGGCCGTGACAAAGGTTACACTGAAATAGATAATGTTGACGGGTGGGTGAGATGCATCGTGGCACTGCGCTTTATCATCATCACGGGCATGTCGGGGGCCGGGAGAAGCGAAGCCATCCGGGCATTCGAGGATTTGGGGTACTTTTGTGTGGACAATCTACCTCCTGCCCTGGCGGCCAAATTTGCGGAATTGGTGCATCGAAGTCCTGATATCCACGGGGCGGCTCTCGGCATGGATATTCGGGGCGGAAGCTTTTTTCCGGAACTCGAGTTGATGCTGGACGAATTTCGCGCGTCCGGCGTGCCATACTATATCTTGTTTTTGGAAGCGGACGAAGAGACGCTGATTCATCGCTATAAGTTGTCCCGTCGACGCCATCCACTCGAATCCGGGTCGCGGTTGGTGGATGCCATTCGCCGCGAGCGTTCGGCTTTAGAGGAACTTAAAGGGCGTGCGGACCTGGTAATTGATACGTCCGGCCTCACGCCTATTCAGTTGCGTCAGCGCCTCAATGATGCGTTTTTGCTGGTGGATTCGGTTCCTTTTCAGGTCCGGCTGGTGTCCTTCGGCTTTAAACACGGCATTCCCAAGGATGCCGATTTAGTGTTCGATGTGCGGTTTTTGCCCAATCCTCATTATGTTCCCGATTTGAGCCCACTGACGGGAGCTGACTTGGCGGTTGAGACTTTCGTCATGGGGTTCCCCCAGGCCCGTGAAACGTTAAAGCGGTTGGAGAGTCTTTTGGATTTCCTCATTCCCCAGTTTAAGTCTGAGGGTAAACCGTTGGTCACAGTGGCCGTGGGATGCACGGGTGGGCAGCACCGCTCGGTGGTGTTTGCCAATCGTTTGGCCGAGCACTTGGAATCCGTGGGCGAGATCATTTGGGTGGAGCATCGCGATATCGAGCGCTGGGCGGGTGGGGAACCCTAATGTGGCGGTTGTTGCTGCCGGGATTTAAACTGAAGCGGTTTATGCTACTCGTGGCGGTGGGTTTCATGGGAATGGGCGGCGCGATCGGCGAGACCATTTTATCCCACCGGGTGCATTGGTGGGTGGACCTGTCCATTTTTTGGGCGGGTTTGGCGGTCGTGGGCCTGGGAACTTGGGGAATGGGTGCCGTTATGGCTGACCTGTTGGGATCGGACCAGTGGGCCGGGCAGTGGTATTCCAGGCGGCAGTTGGCGCGGGGACCACGGGTGACTGCCCTCGGGGGCGGGACGGGGCTCCCGGTTGTCCTGCGTGGGCTGAAGGAATATACATCCAATTTGACGGCGGTCGTCACGGTGGCCGACGATGGGGGCAGTTCGGGTCGCCTACGGGGCGACCTCGGGGTCTTGCCCCCGGGTGACATTCGCAACTGCATGGTGGCATTGGCGGATACCGAGCCGTTAATGGAAGAATTGTTTCAGCATCGCTTTGAAACGGGAGAATTAAAGGGCCACAGTTTTGGCAACCTGTTCTTAGCCGCCATGGAAAGAACCGCGGGAGATTTCGTGACGGCCCTTCGGGAATCCAGCCGGGTATTGGCGGTGCGCGGAACCGTTCTGCCCGCAACCCTCGACCGCGTCAGCCTCTGGGCGGAATTAGCGACCGGTGTGCGCATTGAAGGGGAGAGCAATATTGGAAAAAGTTCCGACCCAATTGTACGGGTAGGCATGGAGCCCCCCGACGCCACGCCGCTGGCCGAGACCATCCAAGCCATCAAAGAATCCGATATGGTCGTGTTGGGGCCCGGCAGCCTCTATACCTCGATTATTCCTAATCTCTTGGTGGCTCCGATTGGCGAGGCTCTCAAAAATAGTCGGGCACTCAAAGTCTATGTGGCCAACCTCATGACCCAGCCGGGCGAAACGACCCACTTTTCTTTCGAGGACCACCTCGATGCGTTGGAGCGACATGTGGGATCAGGCTTAGTGGATGTGGTGTTGGTCAACAATCAAGTGATTGATGCGGTAGCACTGGAGAAATATCGTCAGGAAGGTGCCGAACCGGTTTTTGCCCCAGGCGGGGGATTCAGATCCGGTTTGACTGTGGTATCGGAGCCCCTTATCGCGGTGGACGGCGTAATTCGACACGATCCGGCGAAGTTGGCCCTAGCCCTTTTGCACCTGATGGTGCGATTTAGGCCCGATTGGTCGCACGGTCACGCGATCGACGGGCTATGGCTGGACGCCCGGTTAAGGCACCGTCGGAGGTCGGTATGACTTGGTCGTACACGCGCCAAGTCAAGGGGGAACTGGTCGCGACACCGCTAGGACCCCTACCGTGTTGCTGGGCGGAACTTTGGGGTATTTCGGGCTACATGAACGATCCCCAGGAGATCGGTCTCCCCTGGGTTCACTGTGGAGCGGCTTTCGTGATTCGACGCGGGTTTCGCCTCATGAAGGCCCTCCAGTTAGATCCATCCGTGCGCTTGGAGCGCCGACTGCGGCGGCTGGAGTTTAGCCTTTGGGGCCAAGATGTGCCACCTCCCGATCTTGATCAGAGCCTCGCGGATTGTCCGGCGGCACTGGTTCGGGGCGCGTTTTTGCTGCGGGGGTATGTGTCAGAGGCGGATCGGCCCGTGCATTGGGAAATTTCGACAGCCAACGGCGAGTGGGCCGAAGTGCTGTCTTGCGCAATGAGCCGAGTGGGCGTGGATCCCCACCACTCCCGACGACGAGGACAGGTGGTGCTGTACTTAAAGGAACGGGACGAAGTCGCCTATATTTTGGGACAAATGGGGGCACATCAATCCGTACTGGCTTTACAAAGCGAGAGTGTCGTGAGAGAACTAAAAAATCAAGTCAACCGCCTAGTGAATTCGGAAACTGCTAATATGAAGCGCGTTGTCGATTCGGCCTTAAGGGACCGAGCCGGGCTTTACGAATTAAAAGATCGTCTGGGCACGATTCCCGTCGAATTGCGCCAGTTGGCGGATGTGCGCATGAAACATCCGGACTGGAGTTTTGAGGAAGTTGGGCGTCATTTTAACCCGCCCTTATCCAAGTCCCAGGTTAATCACCGCTTAAGGCGGCTGAGACGCTGGATGCAGAATGAGCTCGAAAATCGTTGATCAATTTCGGCCGTGGCGTTGATCAGGAATAAAAGATTGTTACAATGAGAAAAGGAAAGACAGTTACGGAGTCGTATGTGAATCTAGTAACAATCTATTGGCAACGGGGAGGAGGACATAATGAGCCAATACGGAGGGTTGTTGCTGTATGTGTTGGTGGCCTTTGCTGTCGCCTACCTGGTGGCTTCGTCATCACAGCATCTGGGCCCTAAGGCGCCGGGCGGACTCAAACGCACCACGTATGAGTCCGGGATTGTACCGGAAGCACCGGTCAAGTATTTTTCGGTCCGATTTTATCGGGTTGCGATGTTCTTTATGATTTTTGATGTGGCGGTCATGTCGCTATACCCGTGGGCCACCAGACTTCGAATGCTGGGACACGTGGGCATGTTACATGCCTTGGTGTTTTTAGTGATCGTCGGGATTGCGTTTGCTTATGTGTGGAGGCGGGGAGGGTTCCAATGGGATTGAACAACACCACCAAGCAAGAAGCGGAGCGCGGTATTTTGTTGACGACGGTGGACAAAATGAGTCGATGGGCGCAAAAGTCTTCGGTGTGGCCGGCGACGTTCGGTCTGGCCTGTTGCGCCATTGAAATGATGAGCGTGACGTCGTCTCGCTATGACTTGGCTCGTTTTGGTTCCGAGGCATTTCGCGCATCGCCGCGTCAGGCCGACTTAATGATTGTGGCCGGGCGGGTCAGTCAAAAGATGGCGCCGGTGCTTCGCACGATTTGGGAACAGATGCCTGAGCCCAAGTGGGTTATTTCCATGGGAGCGTGTGCCTCATCGGGTGGGGTGTTTGATAATTATGCGATTATTCAAGGTGTCGATCATGTGGTTCCGGTGGATGTCTACGTGCCAGGGTGTCCGCCGACACCCGAGGCGTTGATGTTCGGTATTTTGAAGCTCCGTGAAAAAATTCAGACGGGATTGCCACCGAAATATTTAGAGGCGACAGCCTGGACCGGAGGTGTTTCGTGAACCGTCTGGATACCGGTCTGATCGAACGACTCGAGGAAAAGTTTGGCGAGGCGGTCAAGCCCCGGGAGAGTATTGACTTTACGACAATCGTGGTCGACCCGGAACATCTTTTAGCGCTGGCCGAGTTTTTGAAGGCAGCCGAGGGGTATCAGATGTTTAATGATGTATTGGTGGTGGATTGGTTTCCGTCCCGCCCCCGGTTTGAAGTGGTCTACCAGGTGTTTCACCCCGAAAAGATCATGCGGCTTCGATTCAAGAGTTTTGTGGGGGAAAACCAACCCCTGCCTTCGTTGGTCGGTGTCTTTGAAGGCGCCAACTGGCCGGAACGCGAGGCGTACGATTTATTTGGGGTGGTTTTTGAGGGTCATCCAGATTTGACCCGGATTTACTTGCCCGATGACTGGGAAGGGCATCCCTTACGCAAAGATTATCCCACCGGCGGAAATCGGATCGATTAGCCGAGGGAGGAGGGTTACGATGGCGACGAAAGAAATGCGTGCTGAGAGAGATCCAGCGCTGACCGATGAGACCATGGTCATTAACTTAGGTCCACAGCACCCTAGCACGCACGGGGTGTTGCGGGTCAGACTAACTTTGGACGGTGAGCGGGTTGTTAAGGCGGAACCCGTGATTGGATATCTGCACACCGGCTTTGAAAAAACTGCGGAGACGCTGACCTATCAGCAGTGCAATACCATTACCGATCGGCTGGACTATTTGGCGCCTATGACGAACAACCTAGCCTTTGTGCTGGCGGTGGAGCGCATGATGGACATAGAGGTCCCTAAGCGTGCCCAGTATGTGCGGGTGCTTTTTTCGGAGTTAACGCGGGTGGCGAGCCACTTGGTGTGGCTGGGGACCCATGTCATGGATCTGGGCGCCATGAGTCTCTTTTTCTACTGCATGCGGGAGCGCGAAGTGATTTTGGATCTGATCGAAGCGGCGGCCGGGGTGCGCATGAACCCAAGTTACTTCCGGGTCGGGGGGCTCGCCTACGACTTGCCCGAAGGATTTCACGAGAAGGTTCGGGACTTTTTAAAGGACTTTCCCCGCTGGATGACCACCTATCGAAACTTGGTGGATGGCAACCCCTTAATCAATGAAAGGCTGGTCGGTATTTCCCTTTTGGATCGGCAAACCTGCTACCAATATGGCGTCACGGGGCCTAACATGCGGGCGACCGGTTTGGCGCTCGATCTCCGCAAAGACGAGCCATACTGTTATTACGATGAATTCGAGTTTGCGGTACCGACCCGCACGCAGTGCGACGCGTATGCCCGGTTTTGGGTGCGCGTGGAGGAAATCTACGAGTCGATGAAGATTATCGACCAAGTCTTGGGAAAAATTTCGCCTCAAGGGGAATACGCGACCACGGATCGGAAAGTGTCTCTGCCGCCCCGTGATGAGATTTACGGGAACATGGAGGCCCTCATTCACCAATTTAAGCTCGTGACGGCGGGCTTCCCGGTTCCTCAAGGGGAAGTGTATCAGGCCGTGGAAGGACCGCGTGGCGAGATGGGATTTTATTTGGTGTCGGATGGAGGTCCCAAGCCTTACCGGTGGCGTGCCCGTACGCCATCTTATTACAACCTTCAGACCATGCCCATTATCGCGAAGGATGGGCTGGTGGCGGACGTGATCACCGCTATTGGCAGCATCGATATTATGCTGGGGGATGTGGACAAATGAAGCCTGAATACCAAGTGTGGGCTGAGGAGTTGAAAAAGGAGTTTCCCAATGCGAATTCTGCCTTAATGCCGCTGTTGCATCGCATTCAAACGGAAGAGGGCTGGCTCTCGTCCGAGGTCCTGGACGAGGTAGCCCACCTCATGGGACTGTCTACCCAATACGTGGAGTCGGTCGCGTCGTTCTATTCGCTCTTTTATCAGCGGCCCGTGGGGAAAAAGGTTGTGCACGTCTGTGTGGGACTGTCTTGCATGCTGGCCGGATCGGATGAGGTGATGCACCGGCTGGAGCAAAAGCTTGGGATTTCCGAGGGGGAGACCACGCCGGACGGTGCTTTCACACTATTAGAAGCGGAATGTTTGGCCGCCTGCGATTTGGCTCCGGTCGCCCAAGTTAACTTGCGGTTCCAAGGACCCATTCACCCCGACGAGGCCGAGGCGCTTTTGAGTGAGGAGGTGTCCAAACAATGAGCCAGGCTTCTCACTATCTTTTGCGCAACCACGATATCGAGAATATCGACGAGATGGCGGTATATCGAGCCCATGGGGGTTATGAGGCGCTGAAAAAGGCGTTGAACCAGTATGAACCGGACGCTTTGGTCGAATTGGTGAAGAAGTCGGGCTTGAGGGGGCGCGGTGGTGCGGGATTCCCCACGGGCGTCAAGTGGGGGTTTTTGCCCAAGGATGGACGCCCCCGCTATCTGGTGGTCAATTCTGACGAAGCCGAGCCGGGCACCTTTAAGGATCGAGAGCTTATTGAAAAAAATCCCCATCAATTAATTGAAGGTATGATTATTTCCAGCTTCGCGATTGGTGCGAATCAGGCCTATATTTACTGCCGGGGCGAGTTTCTTTTTGGTTACGAAACGCTCGTTAGGGCCGTCCGCGAGGCTTATGAGGCGGGGTTCATCGGAAAAAATATTCTGGGCAGCCAGTTTTCCCTGGACTTATTTGTGTACCGCGGGGCGGGAGCGTATATCTGCGGGGAAGAATCGGCGCTTTTGGAATCGTTGGAAGGACGCCGGGGCAACCCGCGATTAAAGCCGCCTTTTCCGGCCGTGGCGGGTCTCTATGGCATGCCCACGATTGTCAATAATGTGGAGACGATCTCAAATCTACCGCCTATTGTGACACGGGGGGCCGAATGGTATGCCTCGATGGGCACGGAGAAAAGCGCCGGCTTAAAAATCATGTCGGTGAGCGGGGCGGTCAATCGCCCCGGCAATTATGAAATCCCCTTGGCCACTCCACTGCGCTCCCTCATCGATGATTATGCCCAGGGCATGAAGCCGGGATACCGGATTAAGTGCATTATTCCGGGCGGAAGTTCCGTTCCGCTACTGATGCCCGATCAGTTGGATACACCGCTGGACTACGAGTCCATCGTCAAGGCCGGATCCATGCTGGGCTCGGGCGGATGCATTGTTCTGGATGACACGGTGTGCATCGTAAAGGCGTCGCACCGTCTGATCAAGTTTTACCGCGAGGAGTCCTGCGGCAAGTGCACCCCTTGTCGAGAGGGAACCTACTGGATGGCCGACGTGCTGGAGCGCATGGAAGAGGGGTTGGGCGACGCTAACGATTTATCACTATTGATGGACGTGGCCGACAATATTAGCGGCAAGTGCTTTTGTCCCTTGGGAGATGCGTCGATCGGATTTTTAGTTAGTGCGATTAAGCATTTCCGGGATGAATTCGAGGCGCATGTGACAGAGCACAGATGTCCATTGGGGGCGAAAGTGTATGATACGGCTAACAATTGACGACCAAGAGATCGAAGTGCGCGAGGGCACGATGATTGCCGATGCCGCTGCGCGTCTAGGCATCGATATTCCGGTGTATTGCTATCACGAGGCCTTAGGCCCGTTAGGAGCGTGCCGGATGTGCTTAGTTGGGGTTGAAAAGATGCCTAAATTGGCGACGGCGTGTACGACGGCGGTCCAAGACGGCATGGTGGTGCACACCTATGGTGAGGCGGTGGATAAAGGGCGAAAGGGTGTTCTGGAATTTTTATTGATTAATCACCCGTTGGACTGCCCGGTGTGCGACAAAGGTGGAGAATGCTTCCTGCAGGACTACACCTTCCAATATGGACCGCCGAAAGGCCGTTTTAAAGAACCCAAGATCCAAAAAGTGAAGGACGGCCCCATCAACGAGTTCGTGTTGATCGATCAGGAACGCTGTGTGTTGTGCCAGCGGTGCGTCCGGTTTATGGATGAATATGTCGGAGAGCCCCAGTTGCTGTTAGACGGCCGGGGAGTTGAGACGGTGGTAACCACCGTCGATGGCGTACCGGCTACCAGCCAGTTTAGCGGGAATGTTATTGATTTATGCCCAGTGGGGGCACTCTTGTCTGCTCCCTATCAACATAAAGGCCGACCGTGGAACATTGAGCGCCAGGAATCGGTCTGCACCATGTGTCCGGTGGGGTGCACCACGCTTGCCACCGGACGTGACGGCCATATTGTGCGGATAGAAGGGCGTCCGGTGCCCGATCGGAGTTGGGGATGGTTATGCGATCGCGGACGGTTTGGCTATGATTATGCGACGGATCCGACTCGCCTGACTATATCTTTTCTCCATGCAAACCCTGAGGCGGCCGCCCGCACTACGCGCCAAGTGGGGCACTGGATGTCTGACGTTATGCGGGACGCGGGGCCGGACAGCATTGCCGTGGTGATGGGTGGACTGCACACCGTGGAAGAGGCTCATCAAGTGCATGCATTTGCCAAGAATGTGATTGGCACTAGTCGCCTGAGTATCTCCCGGGATGTTCCTGGCTATGTGCCGCGCGTTCTGAACGGCACCTATGCGGATATTGCCGATGCCGACACCATCCTCTTGGTCGGGGTCGATCCGTACGAAGCCGTCCCCGTGGTTCATTTGAAGCTGCGTGAACGCCAAAAGTCCAAGCGGCCGGTGAAGATCTTGGCGGTGGCCCCCCGGGACCTCAGCCGCGACAGCCTTGACGTAAACACTCTGATCACGCATGCCGGTCAAGAGGCCCAAGTCCTGGGATGGGCCCTATCGCAGGGGATGGGCACACACCCAGCGGTTAAGAAGCTGGCGGCGACGGCGCCGGTTGGCGTAGCCGACGAGGATTTGACCGCACTTAGCGAGGCACTGGGGTCGAGTGAACACCTTACGATTCTCTGGGATGGGCTTCAGAATGAGGTGGGTTCGGTGTTGGCCGCATTGGCAGATGCCCGGGGTGAGAAGGCGACGCGCATTCTTCCGACCTGGGGGCCTAGCAATTGGCGTGGATTTGAACGGGCCGGATTTTCGGCGGACTTCGATGCCTTGACCTCCCTGTTGGAGGATGCCCGGGCGGGAAAGATTCAGATGTTGATGACTTTTGGTGCTGATCTCTTGCGGGAGTACCCGGATGAGAGGTTGGTGCGCGAAGCCTTGCAAAAGGTCCCCCACGTGGTTTTCGAAGGGTTGTTTCGACCGACCGAACCGAGCTTGTATGGGGCGCAACTGCCCCAGGCGGGACCCGGTGAAGTGGCCGGAACGTATGTGAATATGGAGGCCAGACTGTTGTCGGCCACCCCTTCGGTCACGCCCCCAGGCCAAGCACGCCCTGTGAAGTCATACTTGACGGCCTGGGCACATGCTTTGAATAAGCCATTTGTGGCGGATGACGACTGGGATCCTTACGGGGATGACACGGCCGATTTGTTGCCGTTCGATGGCATCCAGGCCAAGGTGTGGGCTTTAAAGCCGCCGAACCTGGGTAATGCGTCGGGCATGGAGCTCGTCACCGGGGCACTGGTGATCGAAAACGGGATACCGTCACACATTTTAGAACCGCGGGCACCAAAATTTCCGGGAAGAATCAGCCCCCAAGACGCTGAGATCCTGGGTATCGTGGGTCAAGGACTGGTGCGCCTCGGAAAAGACGGCCGAGAAATCCGGGTTCCGGTCACGGTGGATGAGCGGATGACACCCGGGCGCATCTTTGTGCCGCTGGGAATGGCCTCATGCCCGGTTAACCGGCTAGGCCTGGGAGCCGTCGAGGTCGCCCGGCTTGAGGAGGTACCGACCACGTGATTCTCCTACAGACGATATTTCTGATCATTAAGATTGTGCTCCTGATCGGTATTTTGATGGGTGGATTTGCCTATGCTACGCTGTTGGAACGACGTCTTTTGGGTTTCTTCCAATTGCGCCTGGGCCCTAATCGAGTCGGGCCTGGAGGCTTGTTGCAGCCTATCGCCGACGGACTCAAAATGGCGCTGAAAGAGGATTTGATGCCCAATGGCGCCGATCCCTTTGTCTATCGGCTGGCGCCCGTCGTCGCCTTGTTTGCGGCGCTGTCGGTCGACGCGGTGATTCCCTTTGGGGCCCCCGTGCACCTCTTTGGTCTTACCGTTTATTTGGATATCGCCAATCCCTCTATTGGCCTGTTGATTGCCTTTGCCTTCAGCTCTTTAGGTGTGTACGGACTGGTGCTGGGGGGGTGGGCTTCGCAGAACAAGTACTCCCTTTTGGGCGGCATTCGGGCATCGGCTCAAATTATCTCGTATGAGTTGGCCATGGGACTGGCGGTCTTGGGCGTCATCATGACCACGGGGACGGCCAATCTTTATGACATTGTGGTCTACCAGCATCATCACGGCTGGTTGTGGCTTCCTCAAATTGGGGCGTTTCTCATTTACTTTGTTACCGGCATTGCTGAGACGAATCGCACGCCCTTTGACTTACCGGAAGCGGAATCGGAATTGGTGGCTGGTTACCATACCGAATACTCCGGCATGCGGTTTGCCAGTTATTATATTGCCGAGTACGTCAACATGATTACCGTGAGCGGTCTGGCCGTGACGCTGTTTTTCGGCGGTTGGCTTGGACCCTGGCTTCCCCCGATTATTTGGTTTTTTATCAAAATCGGCATCTTTTTATTCATCTTTATCTGGATTCGCGCGACCTTGCCGCGCTTTCGCTATGACAAGTTGATGAACTTTGGCTGGAAGTTTTTGCTCCCAGCCGCGTTAATCTACTTTTTGGCGACGGCGCTCTTTGTGAGTGGAGTGCTATAGGCACCGATCACCGCTCATTACCGAGGAGGGATTTTGATGCTAGACGGAGTGAAAGCGATTGCTAAAGGCATGGCGACCACATTTAAGGCGCTATCCGAGCCGCGTGACACCTACCCCTATCCGGAAAAGCGCCGCGAGTATTCGCCGCGGTTCCGGGGTAAGCACATGTTGGCCCGGGATGCTGACGGACACGAACTGTGCGTGGGTTGCGGACTTTGCGAAGCGGTCTGCCCAGCCCATGCCATTCGGGTGGTCGCGGCGGAGGCGCCCTCTGATCAGCCGGTGTCGTGGACCAGCCGCTACTCAGTCGATTACGAGGTGGATCTGATTCGCTGCATTTTCTGCGGAATGTGTGAAGAGGCGTGTCCCACTAATGCCGTCCGTCTGACGCCCTTTAATGAATTGGCGGCGTATGACCGCGAAACCATGATTGCGGACAAAGAGGAACTCTTGCGTCCCGCAATCCGGAAATGAGGTGATGGTTTAACCGTGATTCTTTTTGTGATTGTAGCGCTTTGCGCCTTGATCGGTGCCGTGGGCGTCGTGATAGCGCGAGAACCCGTCCACAGCGCGCTATTTCTGATTCTCAACATTATCGCGTTGGCGGTGTTTTACATTGTTTTGTCGGCCGAATTTTTGGCGGCGGCCCAGGTGATTGTGTATGCAGGGGCCATTATGGTGCTGTTCCTGTTCGTTGTCACCCTGTTGACGGCTGGAAAAGAGGACCAGCAGCGGTCCGAGAGTTTGAAGGGGCAACGCCTGGCCGCAGGCGTACTGGCGGTGTTGGCGGGTGGGGGATTGGCGATTGTGGCGGTCTTCAATCCGAGTCGCCCAGGGCTCTTGCCGCTTGCTTTGCCTCGCAACTTTGGCAATCTTAGCGGGATGGGAGCCATCCTGTGGGGACCGGACTTTGTTTATCTGGCGGCGGTGGCCCTCATGTTATTGACGGCCGCGGTGGGCGTCATGGTCCTCAATCGGCCCCGCCCCGCACCTGAAGCGAACCCTAAAGTTAGGGAGCGTGAGTTATGATTCCCTTAAATTGGGTAGTGGGATTGGCCGCGGCGTTGTTTGGCATTGGGGTGGTCGGGGTATTGGTCCGTAAAAATCCTTTGATTATGTTTATGGCGGCGGAAATGATGTGGAACGCCGCAGCATTGGTGTTTGTCGCCTTCGCCCGGTCGTTTCACGCCATGAGTGGCCAGGTCATGGCTTTTATCATCATTGGGACGGCTGCGGCAGAAGTGGGAATTGGGCTGGCGATTATTGTGTCGGTCTTCCACCACCGTCACCGCCTGGACATTGATGAGGTGTCTCGGCTCAAAGGCTGAACAGCCACTTGGCGTTAAAGGAGCGTTTGACGGATGCAGGGTATAGTGGAGATTTTGCTACTGCCGCTGATTGGGGCAGCTACCATTACGGCGTTTAAGGGGCTGATGCCTAAACGCTTGCCGGGAATCTGGGCGAGCTTTTTGGTGGGAGTCGCCTTCATTTTAAGCGTGGCCACCGATGTACGCCTGTCGCACCTATCTGGGGCGCATCGCTGGATCACCGGATCGGCCTGGAACTTCGTTACGGGGTTTGGTCCGTCTATTCACTTTCAGCTTTATCTCGATCCGCTATCGGCTGTTTGGCTGTTGGTGATCACCGGGGTCGGGGCACTGATCCATGTTTATTCGATTGGGTACATGGGCGACGATCCCGGACAACCGCGGTTTTTTGCCTTTCTGAACTTTTTCATTTTCTCGATGCTGCTTTTAGTCTTGGCCGGCAATCTGGCGGTGCTGCTGATCGGCTGGGCGCTGGTCGGTCTAGCTTCATACTTCTTGATTGGTTTTTGGTATCAACGACCCACCGCCGTGGCTGCCGCCAAAAAGGCGTTTGTCATGAACACCTTGGGTGATGTGGGCATACTGATCGGCTTGGCGCTCCTCTATTTTCATTACCACACCGTGGGGTACACGCACTTGTTTGCCGCCTTCAGCCGGGCCCGGCCCGGATCGGCGTTTTTTGAGTGGTCGGCGTTTCTGTTATACTTGGGCGCGATGGCCAAGTCGGCGCAGTTTCCGTTACATATGTGGCTGGCAGACGCCATGGAGGGTCCGACTCCGGTGTCCGCCCTGATTCACGCGGCCACCATGGTGACCGCGGGCGTATACTTGATGGCCCGGCTCTATCCGCTGTTGCGCCTAGCGCCCGTGACCCACGAGCTCGTGGGGGTGATCGCCGCCTTTACCTGTATTTTTGCTGCCAGTATTGCCTTTTTCCAGCAGGATATCAAAAAGGTGCTCGCCTATTCCACGTTGAGTCAATTGGGATACATGCTGTTGGGCGTGGGTGTGGGAGCGTACACGGCGGGCGTCTTTCACTTCATGACTCATGCGTTTTTCAAAGCGGCTCTGTTTTTGGCCGCCGGCAGTGTCATTCATGCCCTTAATGCGGAGCAGGACCTATCCAAGATGGGTGGGCTGTGGAGAAAGATGCCGTGGACGATGGCAGCTTTCCTGGCGGCGACGCTCGCAATATCTGGGATTCCGCCCTTTTCGGGATATTTCTCTAAAGAGGCCATCCTCGGTCAGGCGTATACCAGCGGCCACTATATTTTGTGGGGTGTGGGCGTCTTTACGGCGGGCATGACTAGCTTTTACATGTTCAGACTGTTCTTCCTCACTTTTTTCGGCAAGCCGCGGGATCAAAAGCTTTACGACCATGCCCATGAAGCGCCTTGGGTCATGACCATTCCGGTGGTCGTTTTGGGAGTGCTGTCTGTCATTGGGGGATTTTTTGGCGGATGGCTGAACCGGTGGTTGTCGCCGGTCTTTCACCAGTATGCGGGGGCGCCTCACGCCGCCCTGGGAGTAGGTCCGCTATTTGGCACGATTATGACGGTGGGGCTGGCGGTGGTGGCTTTTGGCGTGGCCTATTGGCTTTACATTGTCAAAGGCACGGCTCCGCAAGCTGGCATTCGGGCGGTGCCGGGGGTTTGGATGTATAAGACCTGGGGAATGGATATCGCCTGGATGACCGTGGTGGTTAACCCGATCAAATGGATTGGCAACTGGGCTGTTGAAGCGGAGCAAGGCCTCTTAGCGGGCGTCATGGGCATTGCCAATGGAATTCAGGCTTGGGCCGAGGATCTGGCGCCCATTGAAACCGGGTATGTGCGGCGTTACGCCCTGTCGATTATGGTCGGGGTGGTAGCTTTATTGGCCTTTTACCTGATTCGTATCGGATTCATCTCGTAACTGAAGGAGGCCTCGCTTTATGTTCTTGGTATGGCTTTTGGCGGTGCCGCTAGCCGGCGCCATCGCGGCTCTGATCGCCCCTAATCGGGCAGCCAAAGGGGTCGCAGCCATCACCAGCATTGTCGCTCTGATTGGCTACGCCGGTTTGCTGTTTATCAACCGCAGTAGTGTCAATGTTCCTTGGATCCCCCAGTGGGGAATACGTTTTCATCTCGTTGCCGATGGCCTCAGCCTGTTTTTGCTGGGATTGTCCGTAGTCTTGTTTGTTGTGGCGATTGTGGCTTCGAACCGGGATCTGGGGCGCCCCTATTATTTTTGGCTGCTCTTTTTGGAGTTTTCCGTGGCCGGTTTGTTTGTCGCCGTCGACTTGTTTGTGTTCTATGTGTTTTGGGAAGTGCTGTTAGTGCCGGTCTTCTTCTTATTGACGGGATGGTCTGGCGAGAAAGGCAAGAAAGCCGCGATGAAGTGGCTAATCATGAATCTGGCTGGCAGCTTTTTCATGCTGATCGGGATCGTGGCCCTCGCGGTGATTCACCATCAGGACGGCGCCGGGTTTACCTTTGAGATTTCTAAGCTCTCGGGAATGGCCATGGCCCCGGGGATTGGAAGCTGGCTTTTCCTTGCGTTTTTGGTGGCCTTCGCCATCAAGGCGCCGTTGTGGCCCCTGCATGGCTGGATGCCCGACACCTATCGTGAATCGCCGGCGCCTTTAACCGCGCTCATCGCGGGCGTCCTTTCCAAAGCGGGCATCTATGGAATCCTTAGAGTGATGATTCCTATTTTTATGCCCCAGTTTCGTGAGTATCAGACGCTCTTATTGATTATTGCTACACTTGGTTTGTTGTACGGAGCGTTTTTAGCCTTGCGCCAGACCGACATGAAAATGGTGACATCCTATGGCTCGCTCTCCCACATGTCGATGATGGCTCTGGGGATCTTTTCTCTGACGAGAGCGGGCCTTTTAGGCACGACCTATTATATGGTGGCTCACGGACTCATGGTGGGCGGCCTGTTTCTCGTGCTAGGCCTTTTGGAACACCGTACCGGCACCCGGTCCTTGCGGGACATGGCGGGGCTTAATCACTCAGCGCCGCGACTGGCTTTCTATTTCCTGTTCTTTGTGTTAGGCGTCCTGGGACTTCCGGGGCTTCCCGGGTTTGCGGGCGAATATATGATTATTCAAGGACTGATTACGTCGCACTTCTTAGTGTTTGCTCTGATTGCGGGGTTTGTCTTGGTGGTAGCGGCTTGGTATATGATCAGGGTGTTTCAGGCCGTCATGCAAGGGCCTGCAAAGTCCAGTGCCATTCGGGATCTGATGACCCGCCACGTGGTCTGGCTGGTTCCGCTGGCGGGCCTGGTCATTCTCATCGGGGTATGGCCCGCGGGCATCACTAGCCACGCGACCCCGTCCTTATATCACGCCATGCACTTCGTGGGCCAAGGAGGGGGTGTCCGTTTATGAGTTCAGCCTTGTGGCCCGAATATCTTGTGGTGATCGGGGTGATGGTGACCATGCTGACGGTCATCTTTTCCCAAAAGTCCGGCATCGGTGCCTACTTTGTCGCACTGGCGGCTCTGATTGCGTCTGGCATTGTCAGCATCGTGGAGTGGTCGTCGCCGAACTTGCCGGTCTTTTTGTTTGACCACGGTGTGATGGTGGATGCGTTTAGTCTTGTGGTGAACGGACTGGTTTTGTTGGCGGCGGCTGGCGCCCTCCTGATTGGGTGGAATGATCGGCGCTACGGGTCGGATTTCCCGGTGTTGGTTCTCTTGGCCCTTTTGGGAATGATGGTTCTGGGCCTGGCCGATAACTTTATTGCGCTGTTTATTGGCATTGAGCTCCTATCGCTCCCGCTTTACATCTTGGCGGCCAGTCGGGGCACTCAGGTCAGTGGGGAGGCGGGGCTGAAGTACCTTTTGTTGGGGGCGTTCTCGTCCGGCATTTTGCTCTTTGGTCTGGCGCTATTGTATGGAGCTTCCGGCACCATGGTGATCTCCCATTTAGTGCCGTCGCACTTGGTGTTGCCCTTGGCCGCCGGAGGATTAGGATTAACTCTGGTGGGGTTAGTCTTTAAACTGGGGATTGTGCCATTTCACATGTGGGTGCCGGATGTCTATGAAGGCTCTCCTCTGCCAGTCACCAGTTATATGGCGTTTGGCACCAAGGTGGGGGCAGCGGCCATTTTAATGCGCTTTTTGTTCTTTGGTTTCTCGCTGTCCAGTGGATGGTGGGGACCGGCCGTAGGCTATCTGGCGGTATTGACCATGATTGTGGGCAATCTTTTGGCTTTGGCGCAAAAAGATCTGAAGCGGCTTTTGGCCTATTCGGGAATTGCGAATGCCGGCTATTTATTAGTGGGGATTGCATCGCACAATATTCAAGGCGCCCGGGCTCTGCTGTTCTATCTGTTGGCATATGGATTAGCCGTTCTGGCGGTGTTTGCGATTATGACATTTGTGGCCCAGGACCGGGACTCGGTCTCCGTGAACGATTTGACCGGGCTTTACCGGCGTTCACCGTGGTTGGCGGGATTCTTGGCGATTGCCCTATTGTCCTTAGCCGGCATCCCATTAACGGGGGGATTTGTCGGCAAGGTCTATCTCTTGCAGGCAGCCTGGTTTGCCAACCAACCAGGTCTGGCGCTAGGGTTGGTGGTGGGTGCCATGATTGGGCTGGCCGCCTACGTGCGGCCCTTGCAGCGCGCCTTTTCCGCGCCTGACGGGGCGGTGCTGGAGCCGATTCCATGGCCCTGGGCGGGGTCCATTGTGCTGATTGTTGCGGTCATCGGCACCATTGGACTGGGGGTCTACCCAACCCCTATTGTCCATATTGTCAATCAGTCGGCTGCCTTTTACTGGTTGCACTAGTAAAGCTCTGGGCGTGGTAAGATGGAAAATATGAGTCAGGGTGCCATTGTCCTGACACCCACTTTTAGCCAAAGGGGACGGACGATTGCCGCTTTTTTCGGTTATTGCGAGCCATATGTTAGCGGTTGACGAGCGTCTGAAAGAAGTGCTCGAGCAGCATAATCCGGTGGTGCGTGAAGTCTCGGACTACCTACAACAGGCCAGCGGGAAGCGGTTAAGGCCCGCTTTAGTGCTGTTGGCAGGACGTGTAGGTGCCATCGGATCGCTCTCGTTCGATTTGGTTGAGGTGGCTTCTGCGGTAGAAATGATTCACATGGCTACTTTGGTGCATGACGACATCATTGATAAGGCGGAGATGCGCCGGGGCATGCCGGCGGTGCGCAGTCGTTTTAGTGATCCCGTGGCGGTGTTGTCGGGAGACTTCTTATTTGCGCGCGCTTTTCAAATTTTAGCAGCGACCCGCCGGCCTGAATTGGTCGATTTGGCGGCGGAAGTGGTCTATGTGATGTCAACCGGCGAAATTAGCCAGCACTTAGATCAGGGAAGGATTGCGAGCGAAGAGGCTTATTGGCGGCGCATCGAAGCTAAGACCGGATTTTTTCTGGAGGCGTGTTGCCGGTTGGGGGCGACGGCGGCCCATGCGTCTGACCCGGTTCGCGAGGCGCTCGGTCAGTACGGGCACCACATCGGCTTAGCCTATCAGGTGATTGACGATTTGTTAGATTGGGTGGCGAACCCGAACGTGTTAGGCAAGGGGGTTGGCGGGGATCTGGAACTCGGCATCTATACCTTGCCGGTGATTCACGCCTTGGAGGATCCTCGCTTTGGTGAGGACGTGCGCGGAATGTTGGCGAAAAAGGATCAAGATTTGGTCAAGAATGTGGGGCGGGTTTTGTCTGATTCCGGTGCCTTCGATTATTGCCGTCAGAGGGCGGCCGATCATTTACGAAGAGCTCAGAAAGCCCTCGAACAGGTACCGGAGGGCATAGAGCGGCAGGAATTAGCGGACGTGGCAGATTTTGTGGGGGCGAGGGAGTATTGATATGGAACGCTATGATCTTAAGGCCAGGCGGATACCCGACACGACGATTCGGCGGCTGCCAGCCTATCTAAGGGCACTCATGGTGACGGGCCAAGAACGGATTACTTCTGAAGTTCTGGGGCATCTGGCGGGATATACCTCTGAACAGGTGCGCAAGGACTTGGCCTATTTTGGGGCATTTGGGACCCGAGGTGTGGGTTATGATGCCGGACTGTTGGCGGACGAAATTCGCCGAATTCTTCAGTTGGACCACGGGGTCCGGGCGGTGGTGGTTGGCGCGGGCCGGTTGGGCACCGCTCTGGTCCGGCACACCGATGAGACCGCCAGCGACGTGTCGATTGCGGCGGTCGTAGACATTAACCCCGAGGTGATCGGCCGGGTTGTCGACCATCTCACGGTGGAATCTTTAGATAAATTAGAGGTGTTGATTTCCGAGCGCGAGATTGGCATGGGTATTATTGCAGTCCCCCCGGGGGGCGCTCAAGCCGTGCTGGACCGTTTGGTGGCTTCCGGCATCCGGGCGGTTTTAAGCTTTGTACCCAAGGCGCTGACGGTCACTAATCCCGATGTGTTCGTGCAACACATCGATTTGACGCTAGAAATGCAGGCACTGGCCTATTTCGTGGGACAATCCCATCCGAGTGTGCGCTGACTCTAGGAGGGAAAGCCCGGCCCGATTTTAGGAAAGAATGTACGACCTACATAACGGTTTGGGTAGACTAGTCATATCGGGTGGTGCCATCATCATGGCTCACTTGTTGCGTTTCGAATCACCTCGGATCCGGACGGGACCGGTAGCGCTTCGATGGATCCTGATAAACCCTGACAATTGCGTGAAGATCTTGGCGGGGTGCGCATCGGTTATGTGTCAGTAGGTTCTCGTAGTGTCGTTTCGCGCGGCTACTTTCGCTTGCGGGTGCGCCCCACGCGGACTAGGAATACGAGAGCGGCGATGATAAAAAATGAGCGTCCTAGCCAGGGGTGGGTAAAGACCGTGAGAACCCCCGCAATGACAAACCCGACTACGTAGATACTGGAGGCCACAGCCAGCACAGCGCCGCGCAATTTTTCGAGCTCATGACCGCCTTTGGTCCAATGCATTCGGGTTTGCAGTTCACCACGTTCCAACGTGTGTAGGACCTTGGCGGACAAAAGCGGCCACTCTGCAACGGTGCGGGCGTAATGTTGTGCCTGGCGGGCCATGTATCCCTGGGTGCCGCCAGCCTCTTCGGTCACAAAGCGGCGCGCATAGGGGGTGAACAAGTCGACCAGATTGATTTCTGGATATAAAAGGGTGGCCAATCCGACTAAAATCGCAATGGCCCGGCCTAAAAAGGCAAGTTGGCCCGGCACTTGGATAGCTTTATCGTGTAGCACCGACTCAAAATCGCGTAAAAGTTGTGGGATGTCAAGACTGCCTAGCTGATCGAGCGTTTCGGCATAGTAGCGATCTAAAAGATAGCTGATGCGGTGGCGTAGATGGGTCATGTCCGCTTCAGGCCGCACCATGCCCAGCGCAGACATCGTGTGCAGCAGTGAAGACGAATCGCGGTTGGATACCGCGACAAATAACTGGCGGAGGTTGCGCTTGGCGGCGATGTCGAGACTGCCTACCATGCCGTAATCCAGGAGAATGAGGTCGCCGTCGGCATTGACCAAGATGTTTCCGGCATGCGGATCGGCGTGATATACGCCAGACTCCATCACCATATGCAAATACAGACGAATCACTCGTTCCGATACTGTGGCCGGTTTAATGCCGGCTTTTTCGAGGGCGTCGACATGATCGATCTTGATGCCGCGAAAAAATTCCATGACCAAGATGCGATCGGTGGAAAGATCGGGATAGGTGCGGGGGACAATTACATGGGGTTGGCTCTCTAAGTCTTGGCGGATGAGTTCAGTGTTTGAAAGCTCACGATGATAGTCCAGTTCTTCGAAAACCAGGCGGCGAAATTCCCGCAACACGACTGCGAGATCGAAGGTCTTGCCAAATTCAGTGGTACGGGTCAGAATGCGGACAATCCAGCTGAGCGCTTTAAGATCCGCCTTGACAATCTCGTTAATCCCCGGGCGTAGGATTTTGACGGCGACACGCTCATTCGAGGTGAGCACCGCCTCATAAACCTGCCCTAACGAAGCCGCCGCTAGCGGGGTATCGGAGAACCACAGAAATTGACTGGACAACGGTCCGAATTCTGATTCGAGGACTGGTAAAATATCTGACCACGGCGCGGGCTTGACATGATCCTGCAACTTGGCCAATTCCGTTAAATAGGCTTTGGGCAGTAAGTCGACCCGACTAGACAGAAACTGCCCTACTTTAATGAGGAGCCCCCCCATGTCTTCCGCACTTTCCCGAAAACGCTGGGCTTGGCGTGAAAATAATGCGGCATAGCGGGGTTCAGCTACGTCAGGGGGCTGATTTTTCAGCGTCAAGGCATACCATACCAACTCGACCATGATAGAGAGGAAGAGAAAGAGAATACGATAGGTACGCCATAGCGCAGAGGCCTTAGACTCTTTTTGCACGGTAGGGGTTGGCTCCGGAATAGTGACACCTCCTTCATGAGGCTATACAGGCAAACGTCCCAAAAATAGTCTAGCATACCAGAAAACTAGCGATCTTCTAATCACCCCCGGAACGTCGTTCTGGGGACTAACTGTGGTAACCTAAGAATGGACATCATATCGCGGGTGATTGCACTTGGTACCGTTTATTCAAAACATGACGCCTCTGGCGGGACTGATCTCGGTGGTAGACGTGGCCATCGTGTCGTACGGCGTCTATCGTTTGTTCTTATTGATTCGTGGCACCCGGGCGGTGCAACTGATCAAGGGCATCGTGCTGCTCTTGCTGGCGGTGCCCGTGTCCAACTGGTTAAGGTTAAGCGCGACCCATTTCGTCTTAAAAGATATTCAAACGATGCTGATTGTGGCCATCCCGATTGTTTTTCAGCCAGAGTTGCGCCGCGCCTTGGAGCAGCTCGGCCAAGGTCGGTTTTTTGCCGAAACGTTGTTGAACAACCATGAAGAGGTGGACGTCCATCACATGATTGATGAGCTTGCCCGGGCGGCCGACCGTCTATCCCGCAGCCGAACCGGGGCTCTTTTGGTGATTGAGCGCCAAACCGGGTTAGCGGACTTTGCAGCGACTGGCACGCCGATCGATGCAGTCGTCAGTTCGGCTTTGCTGGAAAACATTTTTGTCCCGAATACGCCCTTGCACGATGGAGCGGCCATTATCCGCGGGGACCGGGTGGTGGCGGCGGCGGCTTTCTTACCGCTCACGGACAGTGCCCAGCCCGGCAGCGAATTGGGGAGCCGGCATCGGGCCGCTATTGGGATTAGTGAGCAGTCGGATGCGATTGCGGTAACCGTATCCGAGGAAACCGGGTGGATTTCCATTGCGGTGGAAGGGCGATTATATCGGCGTTTGGAAGACCGGGCGTTGAAAGAGATGTTACTTCGCTATCTCCGTTCTAGGCCTCATGTGAGTTCACTCAGCCGGCTATGGCATCGAGGTGGTCAGCCATGATGGACAAGTTGCTTGAGAACAACACCATTTTGAAAATTTTGTCGGTGATTGTGGCTATATTTATATGGTTTCAAGCCCATGGCGGCGTATCTCCGATTAATCGACCCGTGGGGCCGGTGGCGGTCGGCTACTATTCTTTAAGCTCACACTTAACGGTGATGTCGATTACCCCGTCCGTGGTGACGGTGGAGATTAACGGGCCACCTGGCACGGTGGACTCGAGTACTACGACCAGTGAAGTGTCGGCGTCGATTAATTTAGGCAATATCACCAAGCCCGGTACGTATGTGCGTAAGGTGGCGGGTTCGGTGCCAGCCGGGACCGGCGTGGTGAGTGTTACGCCCGCTCGCGTGGTAATATCGATGGCGAAGATGGGTCAGGTGAAAGTACCGTTGAACATTCACATCGCGGGTCAACCGGCTTCGGGCGACATTTTGAGCGGGTATAAGGCTGACCGCAAAAACGTGACGATTTCGGGACCCACGAGTGCTTTGAGCCAAGTCCGTTCCGTGGTGGGCACACTCTCCGTTCAAGACCGGTCTGGGACGTTTCATGCCTCCGTGGTCCTGCATCCGGTCGATCGGGAGGGCAACACCGTACCGAAGGTGGAGGTGAATCCGCCCACGGCCCGGGTCACGGCCACCATTCAGCCCAAGCCCCCCGAAAAGGTCTTGCCGGTCGTGGGCAAGATTAAAGGTAAGCCAGCCTCGGGGTTTCATATTGCGCAAATTACGGTATATCCGTCGACGGTGATGGTGTCGGGCACGAAATCGGTGTTAAGTAAATTAACCCATGTTTATGCGGCCACGATTAACGTGAGTGGTGCTACCAAGACCATTGTCAAAAAGGTTCCGGTGATCCTTCCGACCGGCACCAGTGCAGTCTCATCGGGCCAGGTCACCGTAACGGTCACCATCATCGGTGCCGGGTAATATGGTGGGGTAGAAAAGGTGGGATATTAGATTGGCTTTATTTGGGACAGACGGGGCAAGAGGCATCGCCAATGCTAGTTTGACCGTGGACTTGGCTCTAGCGATTGCCCGGGGGACGGCCGAACAGTTGCCCAGGCCAGCGACTGTGGTGGTTGGACGCGATACCCGAACCTCCGGACCCATGTTTGAGGCGGCGCTGGCCGCTGGGCTGAGCGAGTACGGAGTGGACGTGGTGTTGGCGGGAATCGTGCCAACGCCCGCCCTTGCCTATCTGATTGGAGCGACCCAGGCGGATGCGGGGATAATGATCTCGGCCTCGCACAACCCGCCTTTATATAATGGCATAAAGCTTATCAACCGCGAGGGGCGGAAGTGGGACCAGGATGCGGAAGCCGCGGTCGAACAGGCGGTGACCCTGGGGCAGTGGCCCCTCCGATCGCCGCACCATATGGGCCGAATTCTTCACCATCAGGGTTCTTATGCCCCGATCTATCACCGCTGGCTGGCTTCGCTATTTTCAGGAAAGGTCAACCAATCGCCGGTGGTCTTAGATGTGGCGCATGGTGCGGCTGGTGCCACAGCACCTCAGGTTTTCGAGGCGTTGGGTATCCCGGCGACCGTTTTGAATTCTGAACCTATGGGAGAACTCATCAACGTAAATTCCGGTGCCACCCATCCGGAACATCTCCGGGAACAGGTGCTTCAACAGGGCGCGCAGTTGGGCCTGGCGTTCGATGGGGACGCCGACCGGGTGATGGCGGTGAGCGCGTCGGGACGCATTGTGGATGGCGACGAAATTCTTTATGTGTTGGCCGTCGCGCTCCATCAACAAGGATGGCTCACCCAAGACTTGGTGGTGGCCACGGTGATGTCCAATTTGGGACTGGAGCGGGCGTTGGAGCGTGAGGGCATAGGCCTGGTGCGCACGCCGGTCGGGGACCGATGGGTGGCACAAACCCTGCGCGATCAAGGCCTAATGTTAGGGGGCGAGCAATCCGGCCACGTCATTCTCAAACAATGGGCACAGACCGGCGATGGCCTCTTAACGGGCCTAGCCCTGATGGCTGCCCTAAATCAACTCGGACTCAGTCTGGATGATGCGGTGGCGCCTGTCGAACGCTATCCCCAAGTCCTCTTGAATGTATCGTTGGGGTCTTCGCTTCAGGACTGGAAGACCCTACCTGGCCTGCGCGAGATTGTCGCCGATGCGGAGCGGGCCCTCGGCGAGGAGGGGCGAGTTTTGTTGCGGCCGTCCGGAACCGAGCCGTTATTGCGTATAATGCTGGAAGGGAGGGATGTCAAAGCGATTGAAGAGTGGGCCCGCCGGCTTGAAGCGGGGGTGCGCGAATCCTTGGAGTCGGCCGAGGCGAAGCGTTAACGAGCGCCGGGACCCCTTTTGGGGTTGACGAGGAGAGGGATCTCGAAATATTCGGCGGGTGACCTCCGGCTACTCAGCAGCCGTGAACTCACGGACAAAGGTTGGCCGTAAGGGCGACACAAAACCGTGCGGCTGAGACCGACTCAACTTCGTCATGGAGGCGAGTCAATATGTGTGGAATTGTAGGCTTTGTCGCAGATTCCGGCGATGCACTGCCTTTCCTTTTTGATGGGTTAAAGCGTCTAGAATATCGGGGGTACGATTCGGCGGGGATTGCCTTGGCGACTCCCGAGGGGATCGCCACGCAAAAGTCGCAAGGAAAACTGGCTCAGTTACAGGAACTGTTGGATCGGCTGCCCCGAGGTGTGCCCTGCGGGATTGGGCATACGCGCTGGGCGACACATGGGCGCCCTACCGACGAAAATGCTCATCCGCATATGGATTGCCAGGGCATTATCGCTACGGTGCACAACGGCATTATCGAGAACTTCCAGGAACTTAAGCAAGAGCTCATGGGAGCGGGGCACGTGTTTGCCTCGGATACGGATACCGAGGTGGTCCCCCACCTCTTAGAAGCCTATGGTGGCGATAAGGACTTAGTTCGTGCGGTGCAAAGCGCGGAAAGTCGTTTAAAGGGGGCCTACGCCTTTTTAGCGATGTCCTCGCGTCAGCCCGACACGATCATAGCGGTGCGCCGCTCCAGCCCGCTGGTCATTGGCTGGGGTGAAGGGGTTCACTATATCGCGTCCGACGTGAGTGCCTTTTTGGCCAACACGCGCCAAGCCCAATTCCTTGAAAATGGGGATCTGGCGGTCGTTACTCCCCAAAGCGTGACCATCCACGATGGCCAGGGACAGATAACGGAGCGTCCGGTGACGACCATCGGGTGGAATATTCGACAGGCCGAACGCGGCGGCTATACCCATTTTATGTTGAAAGAGATTATGGAACAGCCCGATGTGTGGGGTGACTGTCTCAGGGGCCGGGTGCAAAACGGGCGCGTGGTGGTCGAAGAATTGGGCTTAGTGTCCCGGCAGCTTCCGAAGGTGGGCCGCATCCAGATCGTGGCGGCGGGTACGGCCTATCATGCGGGGTTGGTCGGCAAATCGCTGATTGAAAGACTGGCCCGGATCCCCGTGGATGTCGCGGTGGCCTCCGAATTCCGCTATCAAGAACCTGTGTTGACCGATGACACCCTGGTCATGGCCATTTCCCAGTCGGGGGAAACCGCCGATACGCTGGCCTGTATGGCTTTGGCGCGGCACCAGGGCATGTCGACTTATGCTTTGGTCAATCAAGTGGGGTCGACATTGGCCCGTGAGAGCGACCGAGTCGGATATACCCATGCTGGACCCGAGATCGCGGTGGCCTCCACTAAAGCCTATACCACGCAAATTTTGGTGTTAACGTTGTTGGCGTTGGCGTTAGCCGAGGCACGGGGTCGGGCCCGCCCCGATCTGGTGGAAGGTCTGCTCATGCTTCCGGCGATAGGGCAAGAGATAGTGCAAGATCTTGAGCACATACAGGACATGGCCGCACAACTGGCACAAAGCCCCCATGTCTTTTATATCGGCCGGGGGATGGACTACGCTTTAGCCATGGAGGGGCAATTGAAAATCAAGGAGATTTCCTATATTCATGCCGAGGCCTATGCCGCGGGAGAGATGAAGCACGGTACGCTGGCATTGATTGAAGAGGGCACCCCGGTTGTCGCCATACTAACCGAAGAGCGGCTGGCGGGAAAAACCCTGTCCAACATTCTTGAAGTGAAAGCCCGCGGCGCACGGGTCTGGGCGATTGTCGGCAAGACCCTAGGTCGAGAACTGCCCGTTGACCATCTGTTATCGATTCCGACCCGTGAACCGTTTTTAAGTCCGGCATTAGCGGCCTTGCCCCTGCAACTCCTCGCTTACTGGACCGCAGTCAATCGGGGTCAGGATGTTGACCAGCCTAGAAATCTAGCGAAAAGCGTGACAGTGGAATAGGGGGCGAGTTTTAAGGGGGTTTGTTGTTAAGAGAGAAAAATTAGCTAGTGATGTTTGGTAATAATGTTCTGCGCTGACGCCGGGGGAAACCCGGCGTTTAGCGTTGGCTACAAAGTCTCCGATCCATTGATTAATGACGTTAATAA
>JAJZXX010000011.1 GCA_021806205.1 Bacillota bacterium
GAGGCGCGTGGCGGATTGCTCCAATGCCGTCCGCGATCGCTGGATTTCGCGATCCAAGGTCTTCGCGCGACGAGGATCTAAGACGGATGAGCGATACACGACACAGCGGTAGCGCCGCCCGTCAATCTCGCCCACCTGCTCTGACGCGCCATAGTGGGCCGCCTGGCGTCGTTGGCCAATCGGACCGATGGCGATCCATTGGTCGGCGGCCCAAGCCGCCTGCTTGAGGGTCGACACGATCCCGAAGGTGTCGGGGCACCGGGACACAAAGGCGACCCCTTGATGATCCAGCCGGGCTAAGTTGGGCCCGGTCACTAAGGCGGAATCGGCGACATAAATGAGTTGCGCCAATTGCTCGGGCTCCATGGCCGCCACTAAGCGGTCGACCATCTCCGCATTGAGTGTTTTGTCGGAGCGATTCCCGGACTCGACGGTTCCCGCGAGGGGGACCCCCTCGCGATTGACGAACAGCGTGAGAACAATTTGCTTAAGGTCCGGGCGCGCATCCTTGGAATGCCCGAAGGCGGGCTGGACGGGCGCTGATCCCCCATGATCGAAGGTTCCTGTCAAGGACCGGGAGGTGGTGTCAAAATGTCCACTGTGCAACGTCACCCCTTCGCGCAGATACGCTTGGGCAGCGACGGCACTAAAAATGCGGGCGGGTTGCGCGCGGGCCAATTTATCCAAGGCCCGCCCCAAGCTGTCATCCGACAGGTCGGCCGCTACGCGGTCGGCTCCGATCAGGACCGCCACATCCGTGGTGGTCCAGCGTTCGGCCATTCGATACAGGGGGGATTTGCCGAGCAGGAGATCCAGCACCATCACCAATAGCCGCTCCCCAGGCGACACATGGCATTGGCGGGCATCCCACCGCACGGAACGATTGACTATATCGACGAGGCCGATGTCGATTTTGTGATGGATCAAGTCGGTCCGTCAAGTCGGTCCGTCATATGAGGGTAAAACCGGATTATGTGTTGGATCGGAATTCCCATGACGGCGTTTTTCGGCCGCGGTCGACCGCTAGGGCGCGTATTAACGTACGCGGAATCTGCCGTCTTAAGGAATAAACGGGCCGGATAGTGATTCAGCTTAATATTACGTCAATTTAGTCCCGGGTGACCTGATAATACATTTGGGACCAGATGTCCGGCAATCCTACCGGAACGCAGTATGCGTGGTAGGCAGTGCTTGGTCGAACAGGGCGACTGCATCCGCATGGAAAATTACCCGGTGTAAAAAACTCGTCGAATTTCTTCTTCGGTCAAATAGTTTGCAGCTTGGCGGGCAATGGCGCGGATTGTTCCGGTGTCCAATAATAAGTGATTGGGGACAACCAGGATTTGGCGTCCGGATGGAGTCGAACGCACCAACTTCATATGGCTTCCTCGCTGGCGATCAACGGCGAAGCCCAACGGCTGCAATAGAGCGACCAGCGCTGCGCCGGGGCATCGACGGAGTCTAGGCATAATCGGGTTCCAGCTCGATCATCACGACAATCGAGGGATGAGGCGCAAGGTTCCAAGCGGCCAAATCCTCACCGTCCAGCATCAATCCCACGGCCTCGCGCAAGTTACTCAAACTTTCCTCGACGGTGGCCCCCTGCGTGACTACCGGAAAATCCACGCACTCGGCCACGTAACCCGATTCGTCACCAGACCGAATCACCGCTTGAATGGTATGCCGGGATTTCATAACGCGCTCCCTCCTCTGTCTCATTATGCCACCAAGGGTCGCCGTTCCCAAGTTCCGCAGAAGATATCGAGCCTCGCGTGGCGGTCAATTCTATACAGCGCGGTCGGTTGTCCAACTTCTGCGGTGTTTATGGATCCGCCGAGGCATGAATCGCCAGACTAAAAAAAGAACAAAAGTACCAAATATTAGGTGAGGAATACGTGCTCTATCAAACGGATAACCCCTTAAGCCATATTTTTCTAGACTGTGAGCCGGCCATAGCTTGATGCGCTTTCGTCCCCAACAACCCCTGAGTCATCACATGAACTATTATCAGAGTCATGTTGGGCATTTCTCATATCGGAGACAGGCGCTTGGAACAGCAACCATGGCCGGTGTCGGCGCGATGCTCGCTAAACGCCAAACTGTACGAGCCGCCAAAGCGGCCTATTCCCAGCGGCACTCTCCTGCCACGGGGCACTCTATTTGTAGATGTCGCCTCGTGAGCCGATGGCGTCCACGAAGATAATTTCCTGCTGGTGGTCGATGTGGAAGAGGAGGCGAAACCCACCAACCCGCAACCGATACGCGCCGGCCTGTCCTGTCAGTGGCCGTACGTCTCCCGTAGGTGGGACTTCCGAAAGCCCTTCGACGGCCGCCGCGAGGCGCCGATGGCTGGACACATTTAATTTGTTGAGGTAATTGAGCGCAGACCGTCTAATGCGGACCTCATACGCCATGGTGCTTGGATTCCGGATCCCATGACACAAATTCGGGATCCCGCAACTGAGCGGCTTCCTCCGTGCTCAATAGTTCGGCATCCGGTTCTTGGGCATCGATGTCGCGCCAAGCCTTGACCACGGTTTGATGGCGAGCACGGAGAAATTGCGCCAGGTCGTACACCGTCTTTCGATCAGATGGCGACAGCTGCTCGATGACCTTGTACACTTCGTCTGCTGGAACACTCACGCGGGGGTCCCCCTTTCTCTTTCTTGTAGTATAGATCAGGACGGGACCCTCGCAATCAAACCTGTCCTCGTTATCCCAATAGCAGAACCCCTAGGGAGCTTACGCCCCCGTATCGTCCTCATTAACGATGTCAACCAATCGGCTGTTCTTCTGCTGGCCGTCACCTGAACGTTGCGACAGCCGGCACCACCTTTCCCGGGTCAAAACATAGTGCCGTTCATTCAATTCTTTGCCGTACTTTCGATTAAAACGCGCCGCGACTTCCACCAAATCGAATCCTGCTCGTTCCATGGACCGGCAGGAATTCACGTTATGATCCCATGCGCTGGCATGAATTTCCTGGACCGCTAAATCCTCAAAGGCATAACGATAGACCAGCCGACGCGCGGCCCTGGTTCGACCGGTTCGCCAGAAGGGCTTGGCAATACGCTGTGCATCCATACTGATCCGTTTCCCCTCCGACGTATAGGGACACGCCAGCCAATACGTGCCGACCATGGAGCCGGATAATCCGTCTCGAATGCACCACACCATGATGTCGGGATGTGCGTTGTACCCTGCGAGAAGCTCCCGCACCTCGTCAATATCGTTCGGCACCCGATTACCCGTCCACACGTGCATGTCCGGTTGTTGCATGGCCACATACCACTCTGGTGCATCGCGCTCCACGTCGATGGGATACAGCGTCAGACAGTCGTTACCCAGTGTTTTCTCTGGGACAGCTATGGCCCCATCACCCTAATTTCCTGATGGATTTGCAAATGCCGGGGAAGGCTCCTGTATTACGGAAGCTTCTCCGGTAGGCAGGCTCGCTGCGTTCTCGCCCCCAAGAGTTCCTTAAGGATACAGCCTAACCATCGTTGCAGAGTCGCGCAATACGTACGTATCTGAATACGCCACTGGATCTTGCTTGGCAAGAAATAATGACAAAAGGGGCGGAATTCGTTAGCGCCGCCGAGATTCGGTCGCGGGGACGTGACCTAGCAATCTGCCAATCCGATAACATTCCAGGGCTTCAATTAGCTGATTTAGTACTCTCCAATCGGGCGCCATTATCTGGGTAAGCTCTCACATGAGGATTTTCCCAGGGTACCATGGCATAGGAGTGTCAATACCGGCGGTGACCCTCTTGTTACCTTCTTCACCTATCCTGCCCATGCTGGTCATGACTATCAGACGATTGAAACGAAGGGATTTCGGCAACTCGTGATAGAACGCGACTCTCGACCGTTCATAGTTGACAATCTCAGGTGGAGAGATAGATTATGACAACACACACATATATCCATAGAGCGGCGGTTATGTGGGCCGCACCCGTGATAAAGGTCGAATTTACGTCAAACTGGCTCGTTTTATTCTAATATAAGATTAGGAGGATGTTATGGTTCCTAATCTAACGCTGGTTAAGCGATCGAGTCAGGTCAGTGAATACTTTCTTTCTCTCATTCGCCAAGGGGTATACCAGCCCAATGATAAGTTGCCATCGTTGCAAGAGATGGCACGGGTGCTCAAGGTGAGTAAGTCGACCATTCGAGAGGGACTGGCGGCCTTGGTGGCCCGAGGGATTATAGATGTACGCCACGGAAGCGGGTATTTCGTGCGACCATCCAATTTTGCCTCAACGGGTAGCCAAGACGGATTGCCGGATCTGGGGCAGGTATTATCTGTGCGGGAACTACTGGAGGTGTCGGCGGCGCGCCTGGCGGCTCTGAACCGGGACGAAACGCATTTGACAGGCATGGCCGGGTGTGTGGAGCGAATGCGGACGGACGATTGGGATGAGGCCATCAATGCCGATTTAGAGTTTCATTTGCTTATTGCCGCGGCAAGCGGGAACCAGGTGCTTGACCAGGTGATTGGGTCGCTATCCACTCACACCAAAGCGACTATGAAGTTGTCTCGGGCTATCGCTGGAACCCTAGACGATTTGCATCAAAAGCATTGGGAACTATATCGGGCCATTCACGATAAGGATGAAAAGAGAGCCTCCGGGCTCATGAAGGCGCACCTTCGTGAGACCGCAGAGCGCATGAAAGTCCTGCTTCGCGGTTCTCGCACGGGTGTGGGAGATCATGTGAATCGTTAATAGAAAAATCCCCGTATTAAGTCTTCTGATCACCGGAACATTCATGGTATTCTGGGTTTGTTGGAGGAGGGCACCCATGTTCTGGTATGGTAATTCCACAAAAACGTTTGGGTCGCCCGTTCGCGTGGCCGTTATTCCCGGCGATGGCGTCGGACCTGAGGTAATCCACGCTGACATGTCGGTTCTCGATGCGGTTCAACGTCTTGACCCAACGCTAGATATGGTCTTTGGTGTGTTACCTTGGGGCACCGCCTATTATCGCGGGAGCATCGTGCCATGATGCGCGACGACGGTTTGGCCGTGTTTACACCATACGATGCCATATACTTTGGAGCCGTCGGGGAGTTGGCGCGGCGCTTGCGTGTGTCGGTCTGGGGCCTTATCCTGCCGATTCGCCAAACCTTTCATCTCGGCTTCCCCGTGTGGGAGGACCGCATCTTTGCGGCCGTTCGCCAAGTCTTAAAAGACCCCAAGGCTCGCACGCCGGATATGGGTGGCACGGGCACGACGCGGTCAGCCGCCGCCGTGATTAGACGATGCTTAGAGGAAGGGCTAGCCGATGATTGAGGATTATTACCAGACCCGAAGCGGCAATCAGGTGGACGACATCATCGCGGTAGACCACCTAACATTTTCCTATGTGGAGGGCACGCCCGTTTTGCATGATGTCTCATTGGCCGTGCCGCAGGGGTCGTACGTGGCGTTGTTGGGGGCCAATGGCTCGGGAAAGTCGACACTGGCCCGGCACTTTAACGGGATTTTGCTCCCGAATGCGGGCGTGGTCAGGGTCGATGGCATCGACACCCGAGACGACGCGAACATGATGGCAGTCAAGCGGCGGGTCGGCATGGTGTTTCAGCACCCGGACAATCAAATTGTGGCCACGACCGTGGAAGATGATGTGGCGTTCGGCCTCGAGAACTTTAACCTGCCGCCGGATTACATCGCCGAGCGGGTCACTATCGCACTGGAGCAGACCGGACTCTTGCCGTTTCGGACGCGTCCCCCGCACCTTCTCTCCGGCGGGCAAAAACAACGTTTGGCCATCGCCGGAACCCTGGCCATGGATCAACCGATCTTGGTGCTTGATGAGGCGACCAGTATGCTGGATGCGATCGGACGGCGCGAGGTGCTTAGCCTGGTTCGTCAACTCCATAACGCCGGCACGACCATTATTGCCGTGACCCATCACATGGACGAGGTTTTGGAAGCGGACTATGTGATTGTTCTGCATCAGGGCTCCGTCGTCATGACCGGGACGCCTCGGGAGGTATTTCGGCATAACCAGCGGCTACATGAATTCAATCTGGATGTGCCGCTGATTTCCCAGGTGGCGGGACTGCTACATGAGACCGTGCCCAGTGTGCCGTCGGAAGCGACGGACATCGAAGAAGTGGTCATGGCGGTCCTGGATGGGTTGCAACCGGGCCCGGATGCTTTAGATGACGGGCGGGACAGCGGACACAGGAAGGCTGAGCCTTGTATCTCCGTTTGCGACTTGGCCCACGAATATCTGGGTGGCACACCGTTGGCTCACATGGGACTAGTCCATGCCGATGTCACCATTCTCGAAGGCGAAGCCTTGGCGATAGTTGGGGCGACTGGAAGCGGGAAGTCGACCGTAATGCAGCACCTGAATGGGATATACCGTCCGCAGTCGGGAACGGTGATTGCCGTGGGTGTCGACTTGGCCCAGCCCACCGCCGACATTCCCAAGGTACGCCGCGAAGTGGGCATGCTGTTTCAAAATGCCGAAGACCAATTGTTCGAGCAGTTGGTCGGCGACGACGTGTCTTACGGACCATTGCAGCTGAAACTTCCGTTGAAAGAGGTACGTCAGCGTGTGCGCTATGGACTAAATATGGTCGGACTGGATTTTGAAACGTTTACCGACCGCCCCATTTATGCCCTCTCTGGAGGAGAGAAACGCCGGGTGGCATTGGCGGGTGTGCTTGCCCTAAAACCCCGCGTGTTGGTCCTGGATGAACCCACGGCCGGTCTCGATCCAGCATCGGCGCAGGACTTGTTTCAACGGTTGCACCGGCTTCGGGACGAGGGCGTGTCGGTGGTGTTTGTGACCCATAATCTCGAAGAGGTGTTGGATCTGGCAGACCGGGTGGTGATCATGCAAAACGCGGAGACCCAGGGCAGCTATCCCGTCGAGGAGCTCATTCGCGATCCTGACATCTTGACGCAGCATGGTTTTGAGGTGCCCCCGATTCTGGCGCTGCAACAGCGACTCAGGCAACAGGGTTACGCGGTGCACGGCCGAACTCCCCGGGCTGTGGTCGCATCGCTGTTGCAAAGCGTCACGATTCTTTCTGCGGAAGAACCTTCGGGAGGTGTGCGATGACAGACGATTTCGAGTTGCTTCGCTACATTACCATCGGTCAATACCTTCCCGGAAATTCGATTATCCACCGGATTGATCCGGCGGTGAAATTATTCAGCGCGATCATACTGATTTTGACCATTGCTTTTCTGAGTAACTATGTCGCCAATGGTTTTGCCTTGGCGGTGGTGCTGGGCCTGGTTGCTTTATCTGGGGTTCCTATCGGCTATTCGTTATCGGGCTTACGGCCGGCCGTATGGTTCATCATGGCCCTATTACTGTTGGAACTGTTGTTTTCGCCGGTGAGGGGGACGGTACTGTGGCATTATGCGTTCTTGCATGTGAGTACCTACTCCTTGCGCTTGACGACGACATCCTTATTGCGGTTGGTGGACTTTATTCTCTTGATTAGTGTCTTCACGCTCACCACCCGGACCAATGACGTGACCCGGGCTATGGAGAGGATTTCTTCACCTTTGCAGTATTTGAAAGTTCCCACCCGCGAACTCGCTCTCATCATGACTATTGCGCTTCGCTTCGTCCCGACGTTTGCCTTGGAGATGGAGCGCATCATGAAGGCCCAAGCCTCGCGTGGTGGCGGGTTGACCCAAGCCTCGAAATGGAACATCGTGGCCCAAGCTCGCGCTCGACTGCCGCTTGTTTTGCCGCTTTTTCTCATCGCCCTGCGGCGAGCCGAGGACCTGGTCATTGCCATGGAGTCGCGCGGGTACGTACCCAATCAAGAACGAACGGCCTATCGGCAATATCGTCTGGTGCGTCGGGACTGGGTGGCGGTGGCGGTGGCGGTCGGGGTGTGTGTCGGATTGGTGTTGGTCTGAGGGACACGCTCTTTATGGTTGAAAACGGACGAAAAACTGAGGAAGGAGGAGAAAAAATGAAGTTGACGACAAAGAAGATTGTGGTCGCGGCGGTGTTGGCCGCTATTTCGATTCTTCTGGGCGTAACGCGACTTGGGTACATTCCGGTGCCGAACGTGGCCGGGAACGCCACGATTATGGGGGTTCCGGTGTACATTGGCGCCGTGTTGGAAGGTTGGCCCGTGGGCATTATCTTAGGCTTTATTTTCGGCCTCTCGTCATTCCTGGGCGCGACGGTTCCGATGTTCAAAGATCCTTTGGTTTCGATTCTTCCACGCCTACTAATTGGCATCACCCCCTACCTGGCATACATTGCCGTGCGGAAGAAGAATCAAATTGTCGCTTATGGACTGGCGGGCCTGATCGGTTCGCTCTCAAACACGGTGTTCGTGGTTGCGGCCATTATTCTCCGGGGTTATTACACCTTTCATCAAATGCTCGTGGTGATCCCCCAAGCCATTGCCGAGGCAACGTTGTCGGTGATCCTGACGGTCGCCGTCTGTGCCGCCTGGAACCGGGTCCAATTGGGAACCGGGAAATCCAAAATCTCCAGTATTAGCGACTAGGGCTGAAACGGGGCCCGGTGTGGCGGGCCCCATTGCAAAGGGGGGTCTCATGGTGGCATCCAAGCGTCAAGCGCGTCTCATGTCGCGCATTCGAACGGAAGAGATGGTGACAAAGCTGGCCGAACTGGTTGCCACCGAAAGCGTAGTGGAAGACGGTCACACAGAATTCGGGGTCGTCGAGCGAGTGGCCGCGTGGTGCCAGGAGGACGGGCTGATGTTCGACGTCTGGGAGGTGGCACCTGGGCGACCGAATCTGGAGATTGTCTGGCAAGGTTCCGAGGCCGGCCCAACGCTCTTGTTTGAAGCGCACTCCGATACGGTGACGGCTGGAGACTTGAGCCATTGGACGCGGCCCCCTTTTCAGTTGACCCAAGAAGGGGACCGCCTCTATGGCCGGGGAACGGCGGACACCAAAGGGAATTTGGTGGCGGCATACGTGGGGTTAAGAGAGCTCGGGCGGATGACCGAAGGCCAATTTCCCGGGACATGTCGATTGTTGGTGCCCATCGATGAGGAAGGGATGATGACGGGAATCCGGGAATACATTGCGTCGGGTCGTGCCCGCAATGTAAATGCGGCGATTTGCTGCGAGCCCGAAGACGCCCAAGTGTGTGTGCGCCAAAAGGGTGCGTTGCGGATTCGCGTGGAAATATTGGGGAAGATGGCCCATGGCGCGATGCCGCTCACCGGGAACAATCCCTTGTCGGTGGCCGCGCAGTTTATTGAAAGCATGACCGAGGAAGAAGCCTATCAGCAAGATCAGGTAGGGTTCGATCCCTATTTGGGCTGGCCCAGTGTTACGCCGACCGAGATTCATTCTCCGCTGTCTGGGGTAGGGGCATTTAACGTGGTACCCGACGCCGTGGCGATTAGTCTGGACATCCGTACTGTGGCGGGGCAGTCCCACGATGATCTTAAGGCGCGTATTCAGTCGCGTCTGGACTCCGTGATTCGGGATGCGAATCAAAGTCTTCACGAGGGTCGCGTTAAACGCCTGCGCGAGGCCTTAGAGAAGCCCATTCAGACCGGGTCGTATCGCGCATCCATGCAATTGCTTGACGACCGGCCCGCGACCGAAACGCCGGTAGATAGCGTCGTTGTGCAATCGATGGGGAGCGCCATCGAGGAACGTCTGGCGGCGCCGGCCATCTTCAGCGGGGTTCCGGGAGCTACCGACGGCACCTGGCTTTGGCAGGCGGGGATTCCCATCGTGACCACCGGGGCGGGCAATCGCTTTGTCCCCCACCAGGCGGACGAATGGGTAAGTTTGCAGCAGCTACGAGACGTCGCTGTCATCTACGCCGACGCTGCCCTGCGATTTCTTACGAGCACACCTGCGAGCACACCTGCGAGCACACCTGCGAGCACACCTGCGAGCACACCTGATGGGGGGGACGAGGACAATGACATTTGAGGAACGCGTCGCACTGGTTACCGGGGGCGCATCGGGGATAGGAAGGGCGACAGCCGAGCGCCTAGCCGAATTGGGCGCCGCGTTGGTGGTCGCCGATCTCGATGATGCGGGGGCCATTTCGGTTGCCGAGGCCATCCAAAGTCGGGGAGGCCAGGCTTTGGCGGTGAAACTTGATGTGGGGCGGCGAGACGCAAGTGTCATGGCGGTCGACCGGGCGCTGCGGGAGTTTGGCAGATTGGATATCGCCTTTGCCAACGCCGGGATTCCGCAAGCGGCTGCCCCAGTCGAGGATGTGGCAGGCGACGATATCGAACGGCTACTAACTGTCAATGTAAAGGGAGCGATTCACTTGGCTCAAGCGGTCGCGCCACTTTTTA
>JAJZXX010000092.1 GCA_021806205.1 Bacillota bacterium
ATCGCATTTGCACTGGAACATCTATCAAAGCGGATTTAGCCTGTTTGGGTTTTGGGGATTGGTGATCACCTATCTCTATTTTCAAATTCCCCTGATGGTGCTGTTAATTGTGCCCGCTCTCGAGCACCTGAACACCTGGAGGGAAGCGGCCATGAATTTGGGGGCCAGTCCGGTGCAGTTTTGGCGGTATGTTGGGATCCCCATTCTGTGGCTTCCGCTGCTTGGTGCGATTATGCTCCTGTTTGGAAACAGTTTTGGAGCCTATGCGACGGCCTATGCCTTAACCTCCGGCATGATCAATTTGGTACCCATTCTGATTGGCCAAGAGTTGAGTGGTAACGTGGTATTCAGCCCTGGTTTGGCAGACGCCATGGCGGTCGGCATGGTGCTAGTGATGATTGCTATTTTTGTCATCTATCTGGCTTCGAATCGACGTGCCATGAGGTGGCAGCCATGACTAGGCGGTCTCATCGAGGATTTTGGGTAGTCGTTTTTCTGGCCGGGGTGTATTTTTTGGTGCCGCTCGCCGCTACAATCCAATTCAGTGTGCAAGAGGGTCCTCATACGCCATTCTGGACCGCCTACGCGGGTATTGTTAGTAACCCCGAGTTTTGGATGAGCTTGCGTTTGTCTCTTCTGATGGCAATGGCGGCTGTCATTATTGGGTTGATTGTGATCGTGCCGGCTGCCTACTGGGTATTTCTCCGAGTACCGCGTTTGAAGCCATGGGTGGAGTTTGTCAGTATACTTCCTTTTGTTGTTCCGCCGATTGTGCTGGTGTTGGGTCTGGTTCGACTTTATGGCGCGGGATTCGGTCCCCTGTCATCGCGGGATACGATGCTCATGGGAGCTTATGGCGTGGTGGCTATGCCCTATCTCTTCCGTTCTATCGATACGGGCTTGAGAACCCGCAATATCAAAACGTTGACGGAGGCCGCATTAGGTATGGGCGCATCATGGCCACGGGTCATGTTTGGGGTCGTATTGCCCAACATTCGCTCGGCCATAATGGGCGGCGCCTTTTTGACCTTCGCCCTGATTATGGGGGAATATGCTATTTCCAGCATGCTGGGATTTAACACATTTGGGGTTTTTATGCTGCTCACCGGTCAAACCCAGGCGCAAGGCGCTGCCGCGTTGGCCGTCATGAGTTTTGTGCTGGTTTGGTTTTTCGTGGGATTAATTCAGGTATTTAACCGCGATGCCGTGTCTGCCATGGGAGGCGCTCGATAAAATCTGGCGAGGGCCATGCGAAGGAGAAGTCGATGCCGTTTTTAGAAATTGACGGGGTAACGCGCCGTTTTTTAGCACAAGTTGCGGTGGATGGGGTCAGCTTTACTGCGGAAAAAGGGGAATTTATCAGCCTTCTGGGTCCGAGTGGCAGTGGAAAGACCACGCTATTGCGCATTGTCGCAGGATTTGAAACGCCGGATGCCGGGAGAGTGATCGTGGGCGGGGACGATGTGACGTTCGTGTCGGCGCAAAAGCGCAATATGGGCATGGTGTTTCAGTCGTACGCCTTGTTTCCCAACATGACCGCGGCAGATAATGTGGCGTTTGGTCTGAAGACGCGCCGGGCCCCTCGCACCGAGATCGAGGAACGGGTTCGGATGTTGTTGGAGATGGTCGGACTGGAGAAAAAAAGGGCGCGCTATGCCAACCAACTATCGGGGGGTGAGCAACAGCGCGTGGCTCTGGCGCGTGCGTTAGCTCCCAACCCCCGAGTTCTGCTGCTAGATGAACCACTCTCGGCGCTAGACGCACGGATTCGCGTCAACCTTCGACAAGAGATTCGCCGAATTCAACAAACCATGGGAATTACCACGCTGTACGTGACGCACGATCAAGAGGAAGCATTGTCGATGTCCGATCGCGTTGTGGTTTTTAATCACGGAATCGCCGAACAGGTGGGAACGCCCGAAGAAGTGTACGATTACCCGGCTAGTTCCTTCGTGTCCGACTTCGTCGGCACCATGAATCACCTGAACGCAGTGGTGGTAGATCCGGAACCAGGACTATGTCGTGTGGGATCTGCGACGCTGACGGTGCCGGGTTTGCCAGCGGGCGTGGTGAGTGGCGATGCAGTGACGCTATGGATTCGGCCCGAAGGTCTCTTGGTAGCGAGTGGTGTTAAGCCAGATAATCAGGCTATTCCGGCGGTTGTTGAACAGGTCATATTCTTAGGATCTCGTTATGGAATGCGGATTACAATAGACCAAAAATATCCTGTGACGTTGGACATCCCCCGTCAAGGCATCGCTGTGGAATATCAATCGGGCGATCCCGTGTGGGTGAGATTGGCTGCGCCGCCTGGCGTGACGCGTGTCGGCTCGACGGCAAATTCCGCACCGTAGGAGGAAATATCAATGTGGGCAGGGCTTTTCGATCCAGTGCACGCGGTGATTTTGCTGATCATTGTGGTATTACTGGTGGGTCCGCGGCGGCTACCCGAATTGGGTGCCAGTTTAGGCAAGACGATTGGGATGTTCAAACGCGCTAAGGGGCAGATGGATCACTTCGTGAACGATGAGAAGACACCCCAGGGTTAGTGATTCGCATGACGGCGGCGAGATGTTGCCGGATGGTTGAGAGGCACAGTACGAGTTAAATAACCCCTTAGATTGCTGGTTGAGACACTAGAGAACCCGGCAGCGCGTGTGGCGTCGTCGGGTTTTTGCGTATTGGAGGACGAAGCGGCGTGGTAGTAGTCATTGGCGGTGGGGCATCCGGTCTCGGTGTGGCCTGGGACCTGCTTTTGCGTGGCATTCCCACGACGGTGGTGGAACAAGGGGATGTGGGCGGGGGCACTTCCGGGCGATTTCATGGGTTGTTGCATAGCGGTGCCCGCTATGTGGTGGTAGACCCCGTGTCCGCTAGGCATTGTATCGCAGAAAATGCTATCTTGCGGGTGATCGCGGCAGCCGCGATTAAAGCCGTGCCGAGTTACTTTGTGTCGGTCGATGACGATGGTGACAGATATCTCTCCCCCTGGCTGGATGGGATGAATGCGGCCGGTATTGGGGTGCGGGAAGTCCCCCTGGGCCAGGTCATAAGTGCGATTCCCGACCTGAATCGGCAGGCTCGGCGGGCATTTTCGGTTCCAGACGCGGTATTGGAAGGGTTTACCTTGCTGCGCTTACTAAGAGACAACATAACGCAGCGGGGTGGAACCGTGTTGACGCATTCACAGGTAACTCAGGTGCACCAGGTTGGCGGAGTAGTTAGTGGCGTGACGGTTTCCAGTCGGGGGGCAGAGCGCTTGATTGTGTGCGATGCCGTGGTAAACGCTGCGGGCCCAGGGGCTGGCCAGATTGTGCCGATGTTCGGCGATCAGATTGAAATGCAGTTGAGTGCAGGTATGATGCTCGTTTTTGCTAATCGGCGCGTGGGGCACATAGTGAACCGTCTGGGTCCTCCCGGTGATGGGGATATTCTTGTGCCGCATGGGCGCACCGCAATTTTAGGAACGACTGACATACCTCATGGGTCTCCTCAACCGCCAGTTTTGCAACGGCAAGAGGCGGTCTATCTGTTAGAACAGGGCGAACGACTCTTTCCGGGCATCGCTAGCTGGCGGGCTCTTCGGGCGTTTTCGGGGGTACGCCCGCTATTCTCTACGGACTCTAATGAGGGCGCCAGCGTAAGACGGCGCATTGTGACACGTGATTTTACGGTACTGGACCACGGTATGCGGGGGGGCGTGAAGGGGGCGTTTACCATTATTGGTGGGAAGTGGACGACTTATAGACTGATGGCGGAGCGCACGGTCGATGCGGTGTGCCGACACTTGGACTCGTGGGTGCCGAGCCGCACGGCTGTCACCCCGCTCACTGAAGCATCGTCTCAAGGCGATCCGGTCGGAGCCATCGTGTGCGAATGCGAGGGTGTGACATTAGACACCTTGCACGCGCTAAATGGGGATATGGATACTTGGCGGACTCGCGCATGGTTTGCCATGGGACCTTGTCAGGGCGCCATTTGCTTGCATCGCGGCGCGGCTATTCGCCAGTCGATCGTAGGCGTACAGGCGGCCATGCAGGAATTTTTGGCGCTGAGACGGGAACGCTGGCGCGGTGTGGAGCCAGTGGCCTGGGGCGATAATGCCCGCGAATGGGCCTTGACGGAGGCGCTGCGCCATCAAACCTTGGCGGAGGAGGGGATGAATGGGCGCTAATACCGATGTCATCGTGGTCGGACGGGGACCGGCCGGGCTTTTGATGGCCACCCTGGTGGTGCAGCACAGTGGTACCGTAACCATCGTGGCTGACGGTCAAGGGACTCTGCCATTATGGGGCGGACAGTGGGACTTTCGCAATTACGCCGATGACGGCCGTCCGCTCGTGGATCCCTATCAGTGGTGGGGTGATTTGCTTGGCGGGGAGTTAGCCTGGCGAACGCGATGGTCGCGGGTAGCAACCCTGTGGCATGAATTGGGGGTGCTAGAAAGTCCGGATATCCCTAACCGCAATCGCTGGATTTTGTCACCGCTTGGGCACCTCCGTCCCACCTATTTGGCTCCTCGCTGGCAATGGTGTCAAGATCAGCCGGGCCAGTTTATCCTGATAGGCTTCCCGGGATTGGCGGATTTTTCGGTCCAGGCAATGGCGCGCGTCTATGAGGCCACCTCTGGGGTCGGGGTGCAAGCGGTGCATTTGCCCACGCCACCTGGGTGGCGCCCGCACTGGACTGCCATTAATTGGGCGTGGTATCTGGATTCCAGAGCGGGACAAGAGTGGCTAATAGGCGAAGTAGATCGGATTATCGACGCGAGTCCGACCCCGCTGGCATTTCCCCAGGTGTTAGGTGTTGACGGAGTTGAAGCGCTGCGGGAACGGTTAATGCAACATCTTGGGCGTGTTGTGGGTGAGGTGGCGCTTCCCCCGCCCTCCGTAGGAGGCCTTCGAATCACACGCCGCTGGGAGAGGTGGCTAAAACACCGAGGCGTTCAGTTTGTGACGGGACATGTCACGGGCGTTACCCGTGATTCGGCTAAGCTGGCTAATGGACGGCAGTTAAGCGGATCTCCGGTATTAGCATCAGGGGGGATATTGGGTGGCGGTCTTTATGCCGAGCCGGCGGGGAATATTCGGGATCCCATTTTAGGGACTATTGTCGGCTCATTGCCGCAGGACCGCATCGGCTCAGTCGGTCATCGCCAGGTGCGGTCGACCGTGCCGGTTATCGGGCGCATGGTCGGGGGGTGGGATCCTGACCGCCACGGAGACGGAGGAGCGTTGACGTTGTGGACCGTCGACGAAGCATTTGACGCGATTTGGACAGGGTTAGGGACCACTGAAGCCGCACCTGGGGTTGTGCGGTCTCAGTCGCTCAGAGTGAAGTGATAGGGTTGTCAATGCCATGAAGGGGGTGCGATGGCGATGTGGGCTGGCGAAGATGCCTGTTTGAAATGCACGTTGTGTATGAGTGCATGCCCCGTGATGTCGGTGAATGCTGACTTCCCCGGGCCAAAAGCGCTGGGGCCAGAATGGCATCGACGACGCCAAGAGAAAGATGTTTTGCCCATGGAACATGTGGAAGATTGTACGTTTTGCCAGCTCTGTGAGGCGGCGTGCCCGGTGGCCGTGCCGATTGCCCATTTAATTGCGCAACATAAGCAGATCCGACGCCGCACCTTGAAAATTAGGATACGGGACGCTGTGCTGGCGCGGCCTCATTGGTTGGCGCGAACGGCTGGTCTATCTTCCCTCCCCATTCCGGAGGGTGCCCGAAAATTGATAGGTATTGCATCTTCTGTCACACTGCCCCAGCGGCGTCGCGAGCCGACGGAGCACCTCGGGCCTCGCCTGGCCACTGGGCGTGGTGCGGTTGGCGTATTTGTGGACTGTTATAGTGGGGGTTATGACTCTGAGTTAGTGTTCCGTGTCTTGGCGCTCTTAGATCTGTGGGGTTACGACGCACGTCCTTTGGCCGGGCGGGGCTGTTGCGGGGCGGCTGCATACGCGGCGGGTGCTCCCGATTTGGCCTGTCGTCAAGGACAATTGACGTGGAAGAGTTTGAGGGATGACGTCGCCAATGTTGACACGATCATCATCTTGAATGCCACGTGCGATGCCACAATTCGCTATGAATGGCCCCGTTATTGTGGAATCGATGGGAACATCCCCATGCTTTCGTTTGACGAAGTGGCCTGGAATGCCCCCGAAGAATTTTGGGAGCACCTGGGATCGGTGCCCCTCGGCCAAGGGGATCGGTATCTGGTTCATACCACGTGTCGCGGCAAAGTGGCGCGCGGCGAAGGGTATTTGGTGCAGTTAATGGCGCGGGCCGGCCTGAGTGCTGTGCCGTCCGATGCCGATTGCTGCGGGGCGGCCGGTGCTTACGCGTTCAAAGCCGAACACCAGGCCACGGCCCACGATCTAGGGTATTATTTGCGCGGGGAGGCGGATAAGGTTGGGGCGGCCGGTGTGGTTACTGACAGCGGAACCTGTGCACTTCATATTGAACAATTAACCCAGGTTGTGACGCGTCATCCAGCTCATTGGCTTTATGAGCGGTATCGGCAATATTTGAGGGAGGCTATCGGGTAATATGACACGTCTAAAAGTGCCCCGACTCATTCCGGCAATTCGCCAGCTTGAAGAGTGGCGACTGTTGCAAGAATCGGCGGGTGATCCAAAATGGGCTTTTGTGTTGGGAGGGACAATTGATGCCGTCGCGGAGATGACGGGTTTGCTGCAAAAACGCGGGTGGACCGTATTCGTTCATGTCGATATGGTTCGTGGGCTTTCGGGAGATTCCGAGGGCATCAAATTTTTTGCAGGCTATGTAGGATCGGACGGCATTATTAGTACGCATTCCCAGGCCATTGCGCATGCCAAAAAGGTAGGTTTGATGGCCATCCAGCGCATTTTTTTGCTAGATAGTCAATCAGTGACGACCGGTGTGCAACAGGTGTTGTCGACCCATCCCGATGCCGTGGAAGTTCTGCCTGGTCTATTACCGGCGGTGGCGCGCCGCGTGGTTGATGCGATTCCCTACCCAGTTATCGCCGGAGGGCTCATTCAGCGTCGGGAAGAGATGGACATCATGCTGGCAGCCGGGGTGCAGGGGATCTCCACCAGCCAGCGCACGTTGTGGACGCTATGAGTCCGAATTCCTCTGAGTGGTATCACAAACAGCCCCGACCATTTATTTGGGGGCATCGAGGCGTGCCTTCGGAATGCTTAGAAAACACCATTCCTTCGTTGAGAATGGCGGCGCAACACCGCCTCGATGGCGTGGAATTTGATGTGCAATGTTCCGGAGATGGAGTGCCGTTTGTCTTCCATGACGATAACTTACGGCGTTTGACCGGTCGGAACTATTCACTTGATAACTGTCTATGGGCTGATGTGGCGGCCGTGCGTCTTAAAGACGCAGCACGGCCCGAATGGGCCGAGGGCTCTATACCCACGTTGGATGAGGTGTTGGCCACTTTGCCCCGTTCCCTGCGCATCAACGTTGAGATTAAAACCAACCGAGGCCAGTCTGATGAGGATTTATTGAGGATTATCACCTTGTTGGATCACTATCAGCGTCTGAGCCAAACGCTTATTTCGTCGTTCGATCACAGTGTCTTGAGCCGAATTTTTGCTATCGCGCCGAAGGTGGCGCTAGCCACTTTGTGGGATGAGGATGTTACGCTGCGCGACCTGGCAGAAGAGAACCCTATCACCAGGATTGTGCATATCGCCCGGAAAAGCTGCACCGAGGGCATCGTGGCGGGCTTGCACCAACTGGGATACCGAGTGGGTGTATGGGGTCTGACCCAATCGGCCGATGTGCAATACTGTCGGGATATGTTGTGCGAGGCAGTTTTTATTGATAATCCCCAATGGGTTCAGGATATAGAGCGCTGACCTGGATCGGGGCATAAAAGTCTGTGCCCTGCTCTAGGCGTTTGGCCTTGTGCTGACATCATGAGCTACGATGTTCTACCTGACCATAACCGGAAACGCTTTGGACGTGACAACTGCAGCGGTTGGCTTATCCGAGCGTGATTTCAGGAAGGGCGGACAGATACCCTAGTAAATTCCCGCCCGTGAGATACAGGGTATTCATCCATCACGGTGAAACCGGGTCATACAAATAACGGGGATCAATGACATAGCCCGGCGCCATCAGGGGGATGCCCTCGTCCATTAAAGGTTGGATGACAATTTGGTAGAAGGGGTCGTCGGGGGGAATAGCGTCATTGGGACCGGAGAGCGGGGATAGTACTCCACCCACGTACTCGTCAACGATGCGCCAACAGGGTAGCAGGGCCTCGTGGGCAGATCCACCCCGCGCTAAAACCATGACCGTTTCGCGACATTGAGGGTGAAGCATTTCCCCTATTTGGTGCTGATCGTTGCGGCTCCCCCCTAGTGCCTCGGCCAATCGGCCGTACGTGGTCACCTGACCTTTGGGGATAGATTTTACTAACGCGATGAGGCGGCTGGAATCAAATGGTGTGTCTGACATTAAGATCGTCCTTTCGAAGTATCTGGGTCCCAAGCTAGGCCCTGGATGGCCGGCGGTTTTCGCGTCCACGGTGCTGGCAACGGCTGCTCCTGGGCTTCCTCCAGAGCTTGGCCTTCGGGGATGGGCACAAAAGGAGATTTCTTGAGACGCACCCGTTGGCTGGGATAGACGCTATGATTGCCGATGATGATAAAAGCGGGAATGGCGACGATTAAATACTCGGGGGCAAACCTGGACCCAAAGATCTCCATCCCCATAACGATGAGAGCCACCGGGGCATTGGTCCCGGCTGCCGTGACCGCGATCATGCCAAGCTCAGCGCTCAAGGCTAACGGCAGGTGAAGGGGGTAAGCCGCCATCGATCCGAAGGTAGCGCCGATCACAAAAAGAGGGGTAATGATGCCGCCGCTCATGCCGAGTCCCAAGGTAATTCCGACCATCAATAGTTTCCAGGCAAATGCAAGGGTGGGGATCGGCTGCCCAGAGAGGGCCTGGGACAAGAGTGATAAGGAAAGGCCTCCATACTGCCGGCTGGACAGGGCCATCAATAGGACGAGAATGCTACCGCTTAAAAGGGGGAATAGGGGTGGCCACCAATGATGCCTGGTACGCCATTGATTCATGGTGTGGCTAAGCCCCTCCATAAAAAGCACTAAGAGATAGGCGAGCAATCCGGAGGACACGCCAAAGATAATGAGCTTTCCAAAGAGCCCTATCGACCAGGACAGGGCAACGGTTGTGGTGGGGTATTGCCAGGTTAATCCCAGCCATCGCGCCACCTCGTACGCGATGACCGAGGACGCAAATGATGGTAGCAGCATTTCATACCACAGGTCGCCGATCGCCAGCACTTCGATGCCGAGGACGGCTCCGGCCACCGGTGTTCCAAAAACTACGGAGAATCCGGCCCCAATGCCACAAATAACCATTTTTTGGCGCTGTTCGGGTGAGAACTTCAATACGTCCGCGAGAAAGGAGGCGACGGCAGCGCCAATTTGGGCAGACGGTCCCTCTTTTCCGGCCGAACCGCCTGGTGCAATGGTGGCGATGGTGGCAATGGCTTTGACGGGCGCGACCTTCCAATTGATCTTGCCTGAGTCCCGATGAACGGAACGGATTACCGCTTCGGTACCGTGCCCAGCCGCGGAGGGCGCCAAGTAATGAATGAGAAGACCGGTCACCAGTCCCCCAAGGGGAAGGGTGACAATAATTAGCCAAAACGGCCAACTGGCCGTATGATCCACAGACCAAAACAACAATTTTAAGAAATAAGTGGCGACCACACCTACTAAAATCCCGGTGAGGCTTCCCAGTATGAGCCATTTAGCGAGTTGGCGGCCCATAAACAGAGGTTCAATGATACGTCGTAGAATCAACGGTATGCTCCCCTAGACAAAAGTGGTTCAAGCTAAAATCGGGTAATAGATATCCTATGGACTAGAGGCGCCGAGGATCCGCGCATCAACCGTACAGGTGAGGCGAACCTAAGGAGAGTGGGTGATCCGTCGAATACCGATTTTGGCGTACGTGTTCGTTCGCGCATGATGATCCCCGTCTTTCTATTACTTTAACATACTCCAGGACATTCTTCTTGAGTTTCGCACCCACATAATACGGGGTTTTTAGAGGCCGATCATCCCACTAACCCTTGAAAACCGCCACTTTTTCTCCATTCCATTGGGGCGATTTATGCGGACATATTGAACGCTTCTAAACTGATTGCCCAAAAATGACTCCGCAAACAGGTGTTGAATGGC
>JAJZXX010000150.1 GCA_021806205.1 Bacillota bacterium
CCACTACGTGGGGTAAAGGGGCACATTTTAGGGACGGCATCACGGCCGCCATACCTTTTGAGACAGCCCGATCCTCCGGCAGGGCTTCTTCCGGCAAACAACTCGTGACACCATAGGCGTACTCGTCTCGGAGAGGCAGGCCAGTCAGGTCGGTCGCCGCGCAACGCGATGCTGATCCATATCTGTCGCTGCTCACTCCGGCCAGGACCTTTTTGAATGGTCTGGGCCTGAGGGGGAGAATCCCAGTGCATCTGGGTGATGTGGCGCTTCAGTATCGGCTGGTTGTCTTTGACGGTCAACACATACTCGGCCAGCGGCGATTGCGTATGCATCGCATCCGCCGTTACCACCCGTCCGACCAGATCCAAGGGTTCGAGCAAGGGACGCGCGGCGGTGATTTCATTGGTTTTGGTGTCTACCGCCTGCTGGCCCACGGCGCAGGAGAAAAGCCGACAACACCCGATCGAGCTCCTCGGCATCGATTGCTTCAAGGGTGCGACGGATCGTGGGTTCGCTGGGTGGAAATGCGGTTAATCGACGCGTCATTGCGCCGCCGACGGCCAAAACGCCGCTCTCATCGCATTCTCGTTGACTATGACGCAGTCCTGCATAGGGTGTTCGACTCAGTTAAACGGTAGCATATGGGGTTTCCTATGGTTCAATTCGCGGAAGAGTGGGCAAGCTAGTGGTTTACTGCGCTGCCTTCGGGTACATTTGTAGTCGCTGATGTTGATAATGGGGGTGTGGTCTTGGTACCGATTATGGTCATCTTTTTTCGTGAGGGGCTGGAAGCGAGTCTCATTGTGAGCATCATTCTGGCCTATCTTAAGAAAGTAGACCATCAACGATTGGCGCGCCAGGTGTGGTTGGGTGTGTTTTGTGCTATTGCCATCGATCTCACTATAGGGTTGAGCTTGTATCACGTCATTCACCACTATGACGGGTCCCGCGTGCAACTCCTGTTAGAGGGCACGACCTATTTTGTCGCCATGGCCATGCTAACCGGCATGAGCTTTTGGATGAAGTCACAAAGTCGGAACATGAAACGATCATTGGAGGCGCGCGTCAACACCGCTGTCGCCCAGGGCACCTTATTGGCTATGGTCGGCCTGACATTTATCACCGTGGGGCGTGAGGGCCTGGAAACGGTGTTCTTCACGTTGGCCGTGGCGTTTCATTCGAGCTGGATAGCCTTGGTGGTCGGTGCGGGCATCGGGTTGGGGTTGGCATTGGCAGTGGATTGGGTCATGTTGCGGGCCGGACGTCGTGTGCCGCTATCCCTATTTTTTAATATCTTAGGCGGAGTGCTGCTTGTGTTTGCCGCAGCGTTATTGTCAGACGGCATCGAGAATTTTCAAATACTGGGGTGGTTGCCTCTTTGGCATGTTCTATGGCACACGGGCCGATGGTTAAACCAATCCGGTGTGTTAGGCAGCATTTTGCATAACTTTATCGGGTACGCCGAGGCGCCGACGGTACTGCAGGTGGCAGCCTATGTCCTGTACTTGGTCGTCGGGTTTTGGCGCTACTTTGAGCCAGCCTTTTTAGCCAGAGGACACCGAGGCGACGATGCGAACAGCCCTATCAATTAGACCAAACTTGTAGTTGAATTCCGCTTCACGCCCCGTCTGGGCCGGGCAAGGGCTAGTTGCCGTCAACCGGAACAAAAAGCCTTTGTGACTCATCTTACGCCCGCCACTTAGCCGATGGCAGTGTGATGCAGAGGCTCCAAAATAGTTGCGGACTCTCCAATATAGATCGGGATCGCGTGCTGACTGAGTTGTTAGAAGACCTACTTGCGGCGTGCTGTGCGGGAATAATGATTCCGATCCGCGAAACACTCAATCTTAACCAATCGACGTGGGATCTGGTAGAAAATGTTGCCTAAGAACAGATGATTTGACAGTTGCAAGTTAGAATAACAGTGAATCATGTCTCCTGCATAGGAATTTGCAATAGTTGGTGGGGAGGATTAAAGTGCTTGGAATAATATTCCCAATAAATGCGTCGCTGATTTGCAAGCACTCATGCAGGGTATGCCAAAAGTGTTCTCATCGGATCGGGGCATTGGCGAAAGGGGAAGCGTTCAAGGGGGTTTAGCGCTCGCTCGTCCCAAGCCTGAAGACCGGGGTCTTTGCGCCACAAATATTTGATGAACGCCAAGAGGGGATTTACGGCCATGGTAGATTCGCGACGAATCATGGGACAGGTTTTGGTGGTCTTTTTTATTGCCGCCATATTAATCGCCGTTGTGGGTCTATTTGTGCCGTTTTTTTCGGTGTTGCATCTCTCATTCAGCATATGGCGCATCCACAACGCTTGTTCTGTGGTTCACACTATGCTCAGAGACGGGCCTACTACTATGGTAATGATTCTCCCGCGACTATTCGGTTCAATCCACCATACGTGCCCCATTATTGCCATCGCGTGGCTCGTTTTGGCCGGTCTGGGGTTACTCGGTGTGGTGGCCGGTGCAGTTGTTTTGGCATGGAAGCGTGGCGTGGCATAAGGGTAGCGGTCATAACCCGCAATGGGTCCCTCTGAGATCGCTTCCGGAAAGATCTTGTAGGTCCTTGGTCCTTAGGAATTAGTGGCGGCGCGCTGAACGGTAGAGTCATTCACCCATACCCCGATTGGAATAAGACCGAGTAGTCCCATCACGCCCAGATGTTTGACGGCTAGACATCGTCCCGCAACGATTAACACGTATAGACCGATTAGTCATACCATGATGGATTGGCCCATCCGCATCCTGCTTTCTAATTCGACAAGCTAATCTTCGTTGCAAAACAAAAGAGGTCCTGCGCGTCACGGCTTGCAATTTATGGGAGCGGCACAATCGCGGCCGGTTCTGCCTATGCCTGGTCGGACATACCCTAAGGCAGGGATGGACAGGAGGGATCTTTTTTGGCCGCCTTATGGCATACCTTACGACCTGAGGAAACGATACTTCAACTCCGAACCGACAGGGAACAAGGGTTGGAATCGCAAGAGGCCATGCGCCGTTTACAAGAGGTTGGCCCCAATCTTCTTCAAGAAGCGGAAAGCACTTCTTGGGTTATCCTCCTTTTTAACCAGTTTCGCGACTTTATGGTCTTGGTGTTATTGGCCGCGACGATTATTTCGTTGTTGCTGGGAGAAATGGGTGACGGCATTACCATTGTCGCTATCGTGATCATGAATGCGGTACTAGGGTTTCTTCAAGAGTACCGTGCGGAAAAATCCGTCGAAACATTGCGGGCCTTAACCGCCCCTGAAGCTCGCGTGGTCCGAGACGGGATTATCCAACCGATGTTGGCTCAAGACCTCGTTCCCGGTGACCTCATCGAATTGGAGCCGGGTGATCGAATCCCTGCTGACGCACGGCTGATGACGGTGACGGGGCTTCAAACCGAAGAGGCCGCCTTGACGGGAGAGTCGACGCCGGTACAAAAGACCACGGGGGACATTCCCGACCTGGCATTACCGCTGGCAGAAAGAACCAACTTAGTGTTTATGGGCACCGCAGTGTCGCGAGGCCGTGGGCGTGCCGTCGTGGTTGCCACGGGTATGGCGACTGAGATAGGTACGATAGCGCATCTGATTCGTGAAGCAGTCGATGAAAAGACGCCGCTGCAACGCCGCTTGGAGCAACTGGGGAAGGTTTTGGTGGTCCTGTCCCTATTTATTGTCGCCGTGGTGGTGATGACCGGCCTGGTGCGGGGCGAACCCCTCTATCAGATGTTTCTGACCGGGGTGAGTTTGGCAGTGGCAGCCATTCCTGAAGGGCTTCCGGCGATCGTGACTATCGCCTTGGCGCTGGGTGTGCAGCGGATGATCCAGGCTCATGCCATTGTGCGCCGTCTGCCTGCAGTTGAGACGTTGGGATGCACGACGGTGATCTGTTCGGATAAGACGGGGACGCTGACTAAAAATCAGATGACCGTGATCGAACTTTGGATCAGTGGCGGATATTTCTCTTTGGATTCGTCAGGGCGGTTTGTCACGAAGGGAAATTCGCTCAACCAGGATGCGCTGGAACACTTGGTCATGGGCGCTGCCTTATGCACGAATGCCCGGATCGACGAAGACGGCGCGAGCCGTGGAGATCCCACCGAAGTTGCGTTGTTGCGCGCTGCTGTGACGGTTGGCGTGGACCCGGGCAAGGCATCAGCCAGCCACCGGAGACTGGCCGAAATTCCCTTTGAATCTGAACGCCAACGTATGTCGGTTCTCGTGGAGCATGGTGATGAGCGGAGGGTGTACGTCAAGGGGGCTCCCGATGTCTTATTGGCGCGGTGCCGCTATGTTGAGCAAAATGGACAGGTGGTGCCGATTTCTCAATCCCTCCGACTGGAGGCTATGGATGCCAATGACTCGATGACGGCAAAGGCACTGCGCGTCCTATTGGTGGCGTATCGCCGGGTGGCCGTTGACGATCCCTCTGATGGGTGGGATAACGACTTAGTCCTATTGGGACTCGAAGGCATGATTGATCCCCCCAGGGCGGAAGCCATTAAGGCAGTGCGCGAAGCTCAAAAAGCCGGGGTCCGAACCGTGATGATTACGGGTGACCATCCCAATACCGCCGGCGCCATCGCCAAGCAATTGGGCATGTTGCGGAACCACGACGAGGTCGTGACCGGCCGCGAACTGGAACGCATGACTGACGAGCAATTGGTGGAACGCGTGGATCAAATCCGGGTGTACGCAAGGGTCTCGCCTCCTCATAAACTTAGAGTGGTCCGCGCCTGGAAGGCGCGGGGCCATATTGTGGCAATGACTGGCGACGGAGTGAATGACGCCCCTGCCGTGAAAGAAGCCGACATTGGAGTGGCGATGGGGATGACGGGAACCGATGTCACCAAAGAAGCCTCTGCCATGATTCTCACCGACGACAATTTTGCTACGATTGTCGAGGCCATTCGGGAAGGGCGGGCCATCTATGACAACATTCGCAAGTTTATTCGCTACCTCTTATCCTGCAACGTGGGAGAAGTGCTTGTGATGTTTTTGGCGGCATTTCTCGGTTTGCCGCTGCCCTTGCTGCCCATTCAAATTCTCTTCGTCAATTTGGTGACCGATGGGCTTCCTGCCATGGCCCTCGGGATTGACCCTCCCGATCCTCACGTGATGGATCGGCGGCCGCGTCCACCTAAAGAGTCGATTTTTGCCCGGGGACTCGGCACAAAAATTGGATTTCGCGGTATTTTAATAGGGGTAAGCACGTTGGCGGTGTTTGGGTTGAGCTTGGGGCCGTGGGGAATGGGGCTTCGTGAAGCCCGAAGTATGGCTTTGGCCACATTAGTACTAAGCCAACTGTTTCACGTGTTTGACGCTAGGGCAGAAGACCGCAGTTTTCTTGAGGTGGGATTGTTTTCGAATCCTTGGGCCGTGTTAGCCGTGCTGTCGTCCATTATGATGTTAGTCGCGATCCTTTACGTGCCCTGGTTGGGCCAATTGTTCAAGACGGATCCGTTGGCCTTTGGTGACTGGCTTATTGTAATCGCGGCATCCGGCTTCATTCAGTTCCTCGCCGCGTTTCGAGATTTGGCGTTGAAACCGTTGCGACGCTCGGTCCGGTTGTGGGCCCGATAATAGGAGGATGATGGTTGATTATGGATTTTTGCAAGATGCACGGATTGGGCAACGATTATTTATACGTAGACATTCGGGATGGTCGTTACCGCCAGGTGGATTGGCCGAGACTGACCCTCAAAATTTGTGACCGTCATTTTGGGGTCGGAGCGGATGGCGTGATTACCATTGACGCCAGCGAACGCGGGGACGCCCGTATGATTATCTATAATGCCGATGGCAGTCGCTCGGAAATGTGTGGCAATGGGCTTCGGGCGTTGGCCAAGTGGCTTTTTGATCGCGGCCAGGCTGATAAGAATCAAATCATTGAGACTGATGCGGGTCTTCTTTATCCCGAAGTGGTTGAAGAGCACGAGGGGCGAGCCGTGACCATAAGAGTGAACATGGGGCCACCCCAATGGAATCCCAGACCTTGGGGAGTGGCCCCAAGCGAGACTGACTCCTGGGTAGATCGGTTGATTCCGCTGGCTGACACCAGTTCTATTGTTGCCACCTTTGTATCGATGGGCAACCCCCACTTGGTAACTTTTGGGCCGCTCTGGGACGTTGAGAAAATGGGTCGTTTAGGCCCGCAACTGGAACGGCATCGCTGGTTTCCCCAGCGGGTGAATGTGCACTCCGTGGAAGTCATCGATGCCCACCATCTGTCGATGCGCCATTGGGAGCGGGGTGCCGGGCAGACGCTGGCCTGTGGCACGGGCGTTGCCGGTGCCGCCGCTGCGGCCATACGGCAGGGACTGGTTCACTCTCCTCTGACAATCACCGTGCCCGGTGGAGAGCTTTCGGCGGAATGGGGTGGGAAAGCGACCGATCCCGTATTTCTTACCGGGCCGGCCGAAGAGGTGTTTTCGGGCACATATGTCTGGGATGAATGAATTGGCGATGCCTGTCTTCTGGTTTAGGGTTGTGGTGCTTCCCGGCGCCGCCTCTTTTTGCGCCGGTCCCACAAAATCCATATGACGACCAGTACGGCTAGGCCAATAACGACCAACACCTCGTAATGCTTGGTGGCGTTTAGGGCGTTGACAACATGGGGGCCCAAAATATATCCCACCGTCACCGCCAAAAGCGCCCAGATCAACGATCCGGCCACGGTGTACAACAGAAACCGCCAATAGGGCATTTCGAACAATCCAGCGGGATAGGAAATGACGGCGCGCACCCCGGAGATAATGCGACCAATCAGGACGATAATGTCACCGCGGCGGGCAAAGTACTGCTCCCAATACGCGAGACGCTCGTCGCTGCGGAAAATAAATCGAAAATACTTGAGCATTAACTTACGCCCACCCAGGCGCGCTAGAAAATAGGCGCCCGTGGCCCCAAGCGTGCTGCCGGCAACTGCCGCCACAATCACTACCGGGTAACTGAATCGGTGGGCGGAGACTAAGTAGCCAGAAAACAGCAGAATGATCTCATCTGGACTGGGCACGCCAAAGCACTCGACAAAGAGAACCAAAAACACTGCGAGCACACCTACTGCATGAACCCAGTTGCTAACCGTATGAAATATCGTGAGCACGAAAGCGCCCCTTACCATGGATTATGGTCAGTATAGCATGCCAGTACCAATGTCCTTAACCCGCTTGCGGGTACGGAGTTGTGCCGACTCCTCTTTCGTAGGCGCCAATGCCTCACGGGTTCTTGCAACGACCTCTCGATTAGTTAACGCGTCTGCGGTTACTTTCCTTACCCAGTCTGTCTTACTTCATGGAACTTTCTTTTTTGAACCATCCATTGTTGACGACAAATGCGTAAGTGCGTAAGGCCATCCAGGGTCGATGCTGAAGTGGTCACGGGGAGAGATATCGCTACTACGGCCTTGGTTTCATCGTCCGCCAGTTACCCTTGGGGTCGGATCGCTTAAGAGTCGTGACCCACTGCCAGCTTCGGACTGTGGAACGTCCATAAGGTCAAAAACGCTGCCGTGGATGCGGCTGCCAAGGCGGTTGCAATACCCAGCACGGTCTCGAGCGTAAACATTCCGGGCAGTCATTTAGTCATTTAGTCAATAAATAGAACTCCGCGTCAGAGATGCTTCCTATGGTTGAACGGACGGCCAAAACTTTACCCATGAGGGGAGGCGGAGTCAATTGTTGCAGGAATGTGATGAAGGGCGGGCCCACGATAGGCATTGCGACGCCCAATAATACCATGGATTCCACCTGCAGCACCACGCTATCCCAGGACAAATCGGCCAAGAACAACCTAAAGCCCGCGATAGGCTCGAAACATTCCACAAAAATCCACGTGAAGCTGCGAGGGGTCGACCCACGCGCCCAAAGAAGAGACATCCCAGTCTCCGCTACGCTCATAACCGCTAGAACAAACCCATAGCAGGCACTCCGGGACAAACGCATCGCGTCTAACAGGCGAGGCAAAACCAGGTGAGTGACACCCAACCCCGCAACGATTTGAATTGCGAAGGCTATGAACTGATACGGCAGTGGCTGGCTCGACCAAAAAACCTGACGTAGTCCAGCCGCGAAGTTCAGCTGGAAGGGTTTCTTTGCCGATCAGTGCGACTTGGGCACTTTTATACGAGTGGCGTTGATTGCCGACGCGAAAAGACTAGCAACGGGAATGTCAAATATTTTGGTCACCTGTGCCATCGATCGCCATCAACATGACGAACCGCCTTTTGGCGCACTTTCATTCCTTAGAGACGCATTGCGCCGGTTCGGCGATTTGCCCGGTTGCTCCATCGAACAGTGGGGAGAGACGCGGCCGGAGTGGTTATGGCGGCTGTCTTAGTAGTTGCGCCTATCGCCATCTGAGGTGTATCGTCGTGTCGGCGGACAGTGCTGGGAATTCGAGCGGCATGGCCGGGTATCGCCTACTATCGCGTAAAGAATTGCGTGCGAGTATTTTCTTTTCATAGGGGAAATCGACGTGCCAGCGTGACAGCGAATCATGGTGCCTAAGTGATTTAGGGGGCGTAATGGGAAGGAGTTGATCTCAAATGGGAAACCGATGGCCGCGACAATGGACCGCCCTAGATGAACTGTTCAGTCCGTCGGAATGGACCGTCATGGTAGCGGAAGCGGTAAGTCAGGCGGAGCGGGCGTATCACATCTGGCTACATTGGCATGAGAGTCGCGTGATGATCGTCGATGCGCGGAACGGCATGCGAAATTGGTGTCCACTATGCCCGGAGTCATGGGGCCATACCGTCAGCCGGTTTCAAGTCGCCCCAGAACGGCGGCCGTTTGTGGATGAGGACGAGGCTTTCGTGCGCTTGGCCGAGTGGATTCGCGAGCGCTCGTTGGGTCGGAGCCTTTTGAGTCCCCAAATTACGGAAGAACTTGGCCTGCGAACCCAAACCCGACTGATCCAGGGAGACGTGCACTCCACCCTCGGGCGCCTCTTCGGGTGCCTCAGTGAGCAATCGCTGCCTGGGTTCCGTTTTTGTGGGCATGCTCGTGAGCGAGATCTCAATGTGCTTCATCCCATCCCGATTGTCGTGCCGTGGTGGTGTGTGAGCAGCCACGATTCTACGGACCCGTGTTCTTTCTGTGCCATGGGCTTGCCGGCTTGGTCATCCCAGAGTATTCAATCCGATAGTGTTCCCGAGGATGCTGATGCGCCGGATAACGGGGACCTCTGGGCGGCGGTGCATGCGGTACACGAACATGAGGTTCATGTCTTCGATCCCGATGACATTGACTGCCCAGACTGTCGGCAGACGGCCGAGTGGCTCCGCGAGCAGGGACCGGAAGAACCGTTGCCGGAGGACATTCCCGTGGTTTGAACCGCAGGGAAATTAGGAGGTGGCAAGAATCTAAGCGAGAACCTAGAACAAGGTTCGGAGTCTTATAATATTCGTCGCCTGCCTGTCTGTGGAGTGGAGAGGGAGGTCAAGCGGACGGTTGTGACTCTGCCGTCGAGTAGGGTCGCACGACCGGGACAAAGAATGCCACGGTTGAGACCGCAATTTCTAGTGCACCTGCCCAACACAAGACAGGCGGCACGCCGATCCGGGCGATGATCCATCCGGAGGCGGCCTTGGACAGTGGTTCGGACCCAGACATCAAGACAATCGTCACGCTAATGATCCGCACCAACCCGCGGGCCGGAATGATTCGTTGGTTCACACTTGGGGCGAGGGTATTGACAGCCGCCTCGGCAAGGCCGACCAGCCCCAAGGCGAGGATCGCGAGGGCCACGTGCCCAGCATGATGAAAAGCCCCCTCCCAGACTTGTGGCGACGAGCGTCGTGCGAGGGGTGGGTTGACGTAGGCGAATCGGCGCGAAAACAACCGCTCCGAGTGCGCCGCCCGCCCACACCTAAGGTGGCCGTCATCAAGCCGAATCCTTGAGATCCCCCATGCAACTGACGCGCCAACAGCGGAATCGCCACCATAACGGCAGCCAGGCAGGCATTCACCACAAATGCCGCACGGAAGGTGACCACTATACTACTCGCGGACAAGTTTTGATGGTTTGCTTTCGCAATGTGTAGGATTTTAGTGAAAAATGCTGGACAAGAATTTCCTGCTCAATTAGGCTGGATGGGGAGGTAGGAGTCCCCCATCCAGT
>JAJZXX010000175.1 GCA_021806205.1 Bacillota bacterium
TTCAGGGGTTTGTGGAGCTGACGGATTGGTGCCTGACCTCCCGCGCGTGGACCAAGGCACTCCATGAGCGACCCCGCAAGCGGAGACTCCAATTCAACTCGGGGGGCTTAATTTAGCGCATATGGGGGCAATGGTGCGGTGCGCTATTAACAATTAATTCGGAGCGGGACCAGCCCGATGGCGGACGTACACGCGCCGAATCCCTTTATTCCACACGCTGATCGGATCCGAATCGCCTGGGTTGGTATAGACTTCGCCCGTGGCCGTGTATCCGTCAGGAGGCGATTCGAGAACATTTTGATAGCGACGGGGCCAGGTCAGATACATGAGAGCAAACAGAATACCAGCGCCCAGAAGGTATCCACCGATAGAGGGCAGGTGTATGGCGAAGAACGCAGCGCCCCCAATGATGCTTACTAAGGACGTAAGCCCGACCACGTTTTTGCCCACTCGGATCGTATTAGATTCGGGGAGTGTTCCAAGCTCTTGGGGTACCAGTGTCGGCAACTGCTCTTGGGATGCACGCCAGGTTCGTCTCATCATGAACCCCGTAAAGATTAAAATCGGTGGCGTAAACAACTGCATGAGTGTAGTGAATCCAATCCCCCAATGGGGGTTGTAATAGTGGATGAGATATAATGGATTAGCTCTTGTGGTTTCACCAATCACGCCCCGCAAAATGGCGTAATAGAACATGGCTGACCAAAACTGATAGCCGGGCGGGGGAGCCTTTTTATGTTCCAGCCAGAAGTAACGGACAATTAGGAAGACGCCAATAAAAGATCCCCAGAGCTGTTCGGGCCAGCGGCCAAATCCAAGCTGGGTCATATGTCCTAACACTTGATGGTCAAAGATGTTGCCAATCCGCACCATAAAGATGCCTAGACCGATACCCGGCACGACCCAGTCCATGATGTGGTTAAACAGGATGGGGCGATGGCGCAACTGGATCCAAAAGGCAATAAGTCCAAAAAGCAGGGCACCGTCAATGGCCAGTCCGCCTTGCCATATTTTTAAAGTCTGGAGCGGGTCGGTCCAAATCCACTGCGGGTCATTAGCCATGACAAACACAAAGCGGGCGCCAATGACGCCCCACAAGATGGTCCATAGGACCACATTAGACATACGGTCTGGATCCTCGCCCCATTGCCGCACTCGTTCAAGGAGATAGTAGCCACCTCCCAGGATAGCCATGACCATAAATATCCCGTACCAGTGTACACCGATAGGGCCAATCTTAAAGGCGTAGGGATTTAACCAAGGAATATACACGCGCGTCCTCCTCTTGCCCGATGTATTGTTCGGGATCGATACGTCACTACCCTCAGCATATCATTTTTGCCTTGACTGTTTATCATCTTCCACCTTATCGGAGGAGGCAGTTGTCGCGTCAAATGAATGATAAGCTTGCGGGAATCCGTACCGTCTGGGCCTATCGGGTGATTTAAGCCGTTCGACAGGGGCCCCTCATCAGTTGTCTGCGCGCGCTATGTTCTTATGATGGGCATGCAGGGATTCTCTTGGCAGGCCCCGAATTCCCATTCGAATCATGCCGTATCCAGGAGAGAAAAGCCATTGCCTATCCCATTTGACATTGAGCCCATGCGCCCAGATGATTGGCGACAGGTTCGCCGCATTTACGAAGAGGGTATCGCAACCAAACAGGCCACGTTCGAAACAGCCTCCCCCGACTGGCCTATTTGGGACGAGGGCCATGTACCGTCATGCCGTTTGGTCGCCCGAATTCCTTCGGGCCAAATACTCGGCTGGAGCGCCTTAAGCCCGATATCTAGGCGTTCTGTGTATGCCGGTGTCGCCGAAGTGAGTGTTTATGTCGCAAGAGCCGCACGCGGCCAGGGCGTAGGGCATCGGCTTTTGGAGGCATTGGTTGAAGCAAGTGAAGCCGCCGGCTTCTGGACCCTTCAAGCCGGCATCTTTCCGGAAAATCTGGCGAGCGCCCGCCTTCATCTGACCCACGGGTTTCGCGTCGTCGGCCGGCGCGAACGCATGGGACAAATGGATCAGACCTGGCGAGACGTTCTGATTCTGGAGCGGCGGAGCCGTTTGGTCGGATGGCTTCAACCCGAAATGAGGCAGAGTGCAGAGAAAATTGCTTGGCGGATTCGCCGGGCGACAATAGCGGATGCACCAGCCATCGTGGACTATCAGCGCCGCCTGCTTTCGGACAACAACCTCTTTTTGCCGGCCGTCGCGGACGACTTTACTATGTCCATCGCTGACCAGGAAGCCTTCTTGGCTCGTCATCAAGACCGTCCGAATGCCGTCGTATTTATCGCGGATGCGCCAGACGGATCGGTTGCCGGACTCTGGGATGCTATGGGCAGTCTCCGAAACGCTCGCCAGCATGCAGTGGAATTCGGCATGTCGGTTGATGAGCGATTCCGTGGTCAAGGTCTTGGCGCGGCTCTGCTGCAGGCGGGCCTCGATTGGGCCCGGAACAGCCATCTTATCCACCGCGTCGAGTTGGAGGTTTATGCCGAGAATTTTCCTGCTATTACCCTGTATCAGAAATTTGGTTTCATCGTCGAGGGGCGAAAACGCAGGGCCTTTCTCCGGCAGGGACGCTATGCGGATGCCCTCAACATGGCTCTCCTCCTGGATTCCGAGCGCTCGTTCGCCCCTCTCTAACCCACACAGTTAATCCGGGCCCATCAACACGTCAGCAAAAATTGCTGCCTGCCATTCCCTTTGATGATGCCACGCGGCGGGATATTATCGACCGCCCCAAGAGGAGAGGCCGCTACGAGCAGAAGACAAATCAGCGGTGGGCAAACACGGTGGGGAGAATCCCGCCGGTGACGGGTTGTCGGTAATGCGCCAAGATGTCCTAGATGAGCCGTCGAGGCCCGTTCGAAAAGAAGCCAAGGCCGCTTGCGCTGACAAAAAACCCCAAGGCGGTCTCGCAACTTTCATAGAACCTAACATTCGTAGTATGAAGATCGCGTCCATCGTCTAAAGTAATCGAAAACGTTGCCGAACCGAGCGAAGGCTTTGGACTTTTAGGGGCTATGGGCCAGCATAACTTTCGTTTTGCTTAAAGTCTCAAGGATCCCTTTGGCTAGGGTGTCGACCATCTGGTCACATTCGGCGTCTGTGATGATGAGGGGGGGTGCGAAGATAAAGACATTATTCTGGTCAGCCTCGACGTCGGTGGACTTTCCGGCTAGGATGCCGTGATCGCGCATGTAACGGGCTAAGGACCGCATGGCGTGGTCAGTGGCCGGTTTTTTGTCGTGACGATTATTAACCAACTCAATTCCCACCAAGAGCCCGCGACCGCGTATGTCGCCGACCTGATCAACATCCCGAAGCTGTTGGTTTAAATGCGCCAACAACCGTTCACCTTGCAGTCGGCTTTTCTCGGGTAACCTCTCTTGTTCGATGACATCAATGTTGGCTAACGCCACAGCAGCGGCGACCGGATGACCGCCAAAGGTATTGACATGGCGAAAGTGGCGGCCACTATCAACGTCTCCCAAAAACGCTTCAAATATTTCGTGGCTCACGGCGGTAGCCCCGATGGGCATATAGCCACTGGCCAGGCCTTTGGCCATGGTGACGATATCAGGCTGAACGCCATAGCCCACATGGGCGAACATTTCGCCAGTGCGCCCGAAGCCTGTGACAACCTCGTCAACAATGAGCTTGACGTCATACTGGCTTGCAATACGGGCAACCTGAAGCAGGTAATCCGTGGGAGGCACAAGGACGCCTCCGCCGGCAACGATCGGTTCGACAATAATGGCAGCCACGGTATCGGGGCCTTCAATTTGAATACGCCGTTCAAAGTCAAGCGCACATTGGTGGGGTGCTTGGGGAAATGCCTGGCCGAAGGGGCAACGATAGCAATAGGGCGCGCTAACCTGAATGAACCCCGGTGCCAACGGCTCATAGCTGCGTTTGCGTTCGCTCTGGCCGGTGGCGGATAGTGCCCCCAAGGTTGACCCGTGATAAGCTCGTTGACGCGCCAGGATCTTCACCTTATCGGGCTTGCCTACTTGCCTCCAATATTGCCGTACGATCTTAAAGGCGGTTTCATTGGCCTCTGACCCCGAGTTGGAGAAATAGATATGGGGAGCATGGGGAAGCAAGGTGGCTAGACGTTCTCCCAAGGCAATGGCTGCCGGGTGGCTTTGGGTCAAAGGATAGTACGCGAGCGTGGCTAGTTGTCTTGCGCCAGCGTCAATTAATTCTTGTCGGCTGTAGCCTACGTTGACGCACCATAGCCCTGCCGCGGCGTCGAGAAATTCGCGACCCGTGATATCGTAAACATGCGAGCCCTGTCCCCTTTCAATCACAAGGGGATGGTAGTCGCGATGTTGCGTCAGCGGGTGCCATACCGCCATACTGCCTTCACTTTCGATGCGCTCGCGGATAATGGTTGGTCGCCTCTTCCCTAAGATTCTCCCTATGTATTCACTATTGGGGCACACGAAATCAAAGTCAATAGGAATGGCGGCCCACAAACTGAACATCGCCTGAAATCGCGGAATTATCAATTGATGGGGGCCTATCGCAGTGGCTAGAGACGACTATGGTTCGTTATCCTCAGCCTGACATGCTCCATCCCATCCCCTTGCTGACGGAGGCGGCCTGAGGGCGCGTATTTCGAATAAATTAGGTAGATAAAATTCTGGTTGACAATCCATTGAGGCCATGGCAATATACGTGTGTACTATGTGTGGTAGTACACACCATATTTGCAAGGAGAACGCTATGTGGTTGCGGATTGAGCCAAGATTACCTAAACCGGTCTACCAGCAAGTGGTTGACGGGATTAAAGAATCGATCGCCAAGGGTGTACTCGACCAGGGGGATAAGCTGCCTTCGGTGCGAGATCTAGCGGCGATGATGACTCTCAATCCCAACACGGTCGCTAAGGCATATCGGGAACTCGAACATGAGCGGGTTATCGAAGTATTCCGGGGACGGGGAACGTTTGTGGCCAGTCCGGCCGAGGTCCCTGACCGCAATGAGCGAATCGAGAAGATGTCAGACACCATGAAGCAGCTATTGATTGAGGCGCACCATTTGCAAATGACGGAAGACGATGTCTGGCAATTGATGCAGCAAGTGATGAACGAATGGAACACGCCTAGCGGGGGTGCAAAAGCATGACGGCGGCAATATCAGCTCACGGAGTCACCAAAACCTTTCGCGGACGCCCGGTGTTAAAGAACATTGACTGGAGCGTTACAGCCGGACACATCCATGGCCTAATTGGCGCGAACGGTGCCGGTAAGACTACGTTGTTGCGACTGGCCTTGGGAGTGCTGCGGCCGAATCAGGGTTCCCTGACGGTGGCGGGTGAGTCTGTCGGCCAGGATAGTGCGCAGATGAGACAACGGGTGCACTACGTGGCGTCTTCACACCAGATGGCCGGGGGATTTCGGACGGGAGAATGGGTGCGTTATGCGAGCCTCTTATATGATCGATGGGACAGTGAGCGGATCAATCGGCTCTTGAAAGCCTTGGAGTTGAGTCCGGGAGCGGCAATCGGACAATTATCGACGGGACAGCAGATTAGCTTGAAACTGGCTATCGCTATAGCGGCACGACCCGATGTGATGCTATTGGATGAGCCGACCAACGGCCTGGATGTGGTCGTCAAACGTCAGATACTGCAGTTGATTATCGATATGGCAGCCTCGGAAGGGACCACCATCGTGATGGCAACTCATAACATTCAAGACGTGGAGCGCATGGCCGACAGCGTTTCTGTACTGTATGAGGGCCGCATGGTATTAACCCAGGATGTCGATGCGATGAAGCAATATGTGAACTGTCTACAGGTGGTCCTGCCAGGGGGCTGGCCAGATTCGCTGGACAAAGACTCTCGCATTATCCAGGTCAAGCGGCGTGGCCAGGTTGCTTTAGTGACAATCCAAGGCGATGCCCGGGCGGTCGAGTCTTTATTCATCGGGGCGGGAGCCACCATGGTTGAACCAATCCCGATGGACTTGACGGACGTTTTTGCAGCGATTCTGAAGAAGGAGGGATATAGCCGTGAGACACTCGAATGGGAATCCATCTAAACGGCGGGATCAAGCTGTTTTATATCGGGAATGGCGGGCAAATCGCAGCCTCTACGGCATCGCCCTCTTAGCCACACTGTCCCCTTATCTCTTGACGTTCATGACCAATTCACTTTCCCAACCCGCGTATTCCAGATACGTCGGCAACTACATTGTCGGGCAGTTTAGTGTGATCGCCTTTGTGGTCGCCGCGGGCCTGGGCATTGCGGTGATGTGGCATGACCGAATAGGGGACCATCTGGCTGACGTACTCGAAGGGCCGGTGTCCCGCCGCCAGTTTATTTGGGCCAAGATTCGGTGGAGTGGGCTTACACTTATGGTGCCTGGAGTCATTATGGCTTTATGGGTAAGCGTGCTCTGCTTCGCAATCGGACGGCCCCAAGCAATCGGGGCTGTCCTATTGCGGGATTTCTGGCTGACAAGCGGGGCCTTAGCGATTGCCATGACCAGCCTGGCGATGGCATCGGCCATGGGAAGCCTGTTGTTCGCGGCGGCGGGCACAGCCGTGTGGCCTCTCCTACCGGTTCTGGCCGGGTCAGTCTACCTGTCAATGGTGTACTCATCCACCCGCCCGGGCCACGGGCTGTCTCAGCGCGCAATGATTCGAGCCAACCAAACCTGGGCTATGATTCAACATTTTTCACCGTTCGCGCCCACCGTTCCATTCCAGCACGGGTCAATTTTTGGGTACGGTGTGGAGTATGTGGCGATGGCAGCGGTCTTCGGTTATGCGGCCATGACCTGGTGGCATCGTGCTGAGAGCGAGCGCATGCGCGATCCCATGGTATTCCCGTTTTTATGGAACCTCTACTACGCGGCTTTGGCCCTATTGACCGGAGGAATGGGTGCGGCCATCGTCATGCACTTCTACTACCAATCCAGTGTGAGCCCCCTGCCTCTCTATGTGTTTTGGTCTATCTTCGCCCTGGGGGGCTGGTTCTTTTGGCGCTGGGCCCATCTATGGATCGGACGGCGGACCACCCTAAGATGGGGTCCGGGTGTTCGTTAGCGGAAACCATGTAAGAGCAAACGGCGTTACTTTTATGGAGGTAGGTGACCCATGCCAAGTTCCATTAATGATGTATCGGATGTCATGATTGAGTTTCGCGATGTAACCAAGCGGTATGGACGGGTGACGGCAGTCGATCATCTCTCCTTTCATGTCGAGCGCGGTGAGATTTGTGGATTCTTAGGGCCCAACGGTGCCGGCAAGACGACCAGCCTTCGAATGCTTTTGGGACTGGTCAGGCCTTCGTCGGGCCAGGTCGCCATTCAGGGTATCGATGTGCACACTCAGACAACACAAGCCTTGGAGGGGGTCGGCGCCATTATAGAAGAGTCCCGTTTCTATCCATACTTAAGTGGTGAACGAAATTTACGGCAAATTTTACGGCTGCGGGGCATCGGCGTCCAATCGGATGCGATCCGGAAAAGACTTCAGGAGGTAGGGCTGGACGAAGTGGCCGCCCGAAAAGTCAAGGGCTACTCGCTCGGCATGCGCCAGCGATTGGCGCTAGCTTTGGCCATGTTACAGGATCCTACGATCCTGGTATTGGACGAGCCCATGAACGGTCTCGATCCGGCGTTCATGCGAGAGTTTCGTATGCATTTGCTGGCGTTGGCCCGATCGGGTGTAACCATATTGCTATCCAGCCATATTCTCTCGGAGGTGGAGCAACTGGCGTCCCGCCTGGTCTTTATAAACCATGGGCAAATCAAAGCGGTCGACGATCGCCACCAGGCAACGCCGCGAACCTATGTCAAGGCCGTGGACCAAAAACTCCTAATGAGGGCCCTAGAGGATGCGGGCCGCGTCGCGCAGCGCTTGGACAACAGCGCCGCCGTGGTAGAGGCGAGCGATTCTCCGGACGTGTCGCTTCTGATACGGGAACTGGTGCAAGGTGGCGTCGATCTTTTGGAAGTAAAGCCGTACAGGGACAACCTCGAAACGCAATATTTAACCCACATGCAGAACGCCGAGGGGGTTCAAGCCGATGTTGGAAACTAGATATCCCCGGTTCGGAGCCTTATATCACAATGAACTGGAAAAACTATGGGCGCATCGCGTACGCCCTTTATTCATCGCGTTTTTGGTCATCGTGGTCGGGGGTTCTCTGCTTACCTATCATAGTTACATGGCCTCCAAGCATCAAACTCAGGTGACCATCCAAAGTTTTCAGGGACAAGTGGCCCGTTTGCGCCGCCAGGAGTCCCGGGCAACGGGAAAACAGCAAGCGAGGATCAAACGCAACCTCCAGCAAACCGAAAAGATTCTCGCCCAAGTGCGTTCCGAAGGACCCGGGGTAGTGAATCTCTCCAAACAATTGCACAGCGTAGAACAATCGCTCAGACAAACTCCGAAAGCACAAAGAGGCCCCGCGTTGGAAGAGATTGCCGTCGACCGCTCGGCATTGGCTCATGGAATCAAGCATGAAAACCCGTATGCGGGGGGTGGACTCAAGCTGGCGGGCGAGTTGTTCTCGGGAGGCGCCATGATACTCTTTGGACTCATCGCGGCGGGTCTGGCGAGTGATCGGATATCCTCCGAGCTTGAAGGTGGCACGTGGGGAGTGCTGTTGCTTCATGCGCCGCGCCGCATTCAGGTGTATTGGTCAAAACTCGCTGCGTCGCTGACTCTGATCTGGGGGTTTATGGCCGCATCCGGCGTCGGTCTAGGGATTTTGACGGGACTATTGATGGGGTTTGGGTTCGCGAATTTTCCCCTGGTGGTGGGCCTTCGCCTAAAGGCCGCGTCTCAGCCGGGCTACCCGCTCCGAATTCCGCCGCAGACCTTTCACTTGATGTCGCAGTGGTCCTATGATGCCTTGTCCCTAGTCCTGGCCATGGTGGCGGTGGGCGTACTTGTCACCATCTTCTTGGCGCTGTCCTTACTGACTCGGTCTACCGTGTTTTCCCTGATTATAGGAGCCGTATTGGTGATTAGCGGCATGTTAGCTGGCTTGGTCACCCACGCCGCGGGATGGCTGGCGATAATCGATCCGGCCGTTTACATGCCGTTGATGGGCGTGTGGACAGGGAACTTGGCGCTACAATATAATCTCGTGTCGCTGAATCTGGCCCAGGGTTTAGTGGTGTTGGCATGCTGGGCATTTGTGGCCATCGTGGCCTCGATGAGCTTGGCCCGGCGGATGGACTTATAGAGGAAGCAGGCGCTGTCCGCCATTATCCTGCCAGCATGACTGATGGCGACGGGTAAGCGGACAGCGTCCCGTGTTTTGGAGGGTTAAGTGGCCACGTCTGATCATTGTTGGAGTTCGATCGTGTGCAAAAATCATTGTGACATAACGCATGAAGAACGCACGTCGGTTTTTCACGTCGCTCTGGGAGAGTTTTCATAAAGTCTCATGGTCAGTTCTGGAGCAGGTTTAAGGCTGCCAGACCGGGTGGTTTGGTAACACCAAACCTACCAAGCACCCTCCGATAAATTTACATATATCCCCGGATAGGCTCAGGGGGTAGGGACCGTGTCATCGCGGCATCCCAGAAAGCGGGAGCAAAATCGTGGTCATTTTTGGCGAATGGAAATACATGGTATACCATGTATTCCAACAAACCGCGTGAATGAGTTACACCCTACCGTTTCGGACGGACGTTGGTCGTGTTCGATTCGATGAGGTACGATTATGTCCCATAGGGATGAGCAACGGCTTCTACGCAGGCGATCAAAAATCGGGCAGCAATGCCGATGTCCATATGGCGACGATTAAAGCAATCGACGAATTCTTCGAGGGAGAGTTGACGGCGGGCCCCTCCGCGTCCGTGATAAGTCATCGATGAACGTTTTGGCGAAGCTAATGACCGTGTTGACCCAATGAAAGACCCCCGGGGTCTTTGGATCGTCGCTCCGGGTCACCTGAGGATCCGCCCCGTGGGCACGGGCACCGGCCCAATGCTGTCAGGTTAGGCGCACAATCCCCTGTTGCCGCATTAATTCATGTTATTTTCTTTTGGCATTCTTTGGCTAGCGCCGCGTGTAAATGGACCCTTGTCTTTCGACTCATGGCATATGAG
>JAJZXX010000111.1 GCA_021806205.1 Bacillota bacterium
GGGCGACCCCGTCGGCGAATCGGGACACAGGTCTGGGTGGTCACGGGATCGACACGAAACCAGCGCGGTTTGATGCGGCGGATGGCCGCGTCCACTGCGGCTCGGGCATCGGCTTCACAGTCAAACGCAATGCGCTCCAACCCCTTCAGCTCCGCCGCCCCCGCCGTGTCGGGATAGTTGCCAAACAGGGCAAACGCCGACGTATCGGAATGCAGGAAACGCGGGCCGGCGTGCTGTTGGCGCTAATGCTATTTGTCATCACTTCGACTAACAAACCTGTCACCAAATTTGCCAGGTATTCCCGGCCCAGAGGAGTGTGGTAACCCACCAAAAAATCAGCCATAGGGCTGGGATTCGCGTTTGCCGAACGGCTGAAGTCCACGGCCTACGGCAAACGCGAATGCGATTGGGGTGGCGCAGGTTGTTCCGACCATTTCACCAGAATCTAAAAATAGAACGGGTAAAAACAGAAGCCATGGTGACAACTTAATTAGTCAAACCAATGACAAAATAAGTTAGCCTCAACAGCGAGAACAAAATGATATCGTATCGGCGGCCGTGGGGGAAGGATTCCTCCAAATCGACCCCCAGAATGTGGTGGCACAAGACGCGCTCATGCGGGGCATGATGATCTTTGGGGATCTGCTGGGCATGGAGAGCCCCCGAAAAGCGGCGATCATCGAGCGACTAAGCGCGTTGGTTGCATGGCAAGCCCAAGCGAACGGAAAGCAGCCGACCGCGATCAAGGAATTCAAGCCGCACGGGCAACCGCGTGAAGTGCAAGGGGTCAGCTGGGGATCGGAGATCCACAGTACGTAGTACCGGCCTACCCCGCGCGACGAGTATCAGAGTATCGCGGACTGGCTTGGGGTGGTCGAAGATGAGGTCCGTGAAGACCTGCCGTTTAACGGATCATAAACCACTAGCGATGCCCTGGCCTCACGATCGGGGCTTTTTTTATGGCGTGAACCACAAAATGAGGCCCCGTGTAGCAGAAAAAACGGCTCTGATCCACGCGTCAAAATGGCGCAAACGCAGTCAGGTACACGAGGTCAGCGATTCCGACCGCAGAAAAAATGGGGGAAAGTCAACCCTCCCCGCGAAAAAACCGGGACAATATGCCACTTATTAGCCGCCCAAGGATGGATCGATCCGACTCAGCCCTAGAAGAAAAGAACGTAGCGACGGGGAGGCAAGTTGGGATCTATAGTCACGAGTAAAGTAATGGGGGAGAGGTATCGTGTAATCGCCACCCTTTTATCGGCAAACATTCGTACGCTAAACTACCGTTTCTTGCCACTTTTTACGGGTGACGGGGGTTTTTGCGTTGATGGAGAAGGCTAACATGGCTATATGGGTTGTGTACCAACGGTTTTTGTTATGTCGTGGTTCAGAGGACTTTTTTCTGGTTCACAATCGTGATGAAAGGCGAAATCTGGAAGATCCAAAGACAAACCCCGCCGGATCGACGATGTCCAGCACTATTTTTTAATAGCGCTATGTTTTTACCTGATCGGTCAATGAATTAGCGCGGTGAGGGGACCTAACTAGTTACGAAAATCCAATGCGACACAACCTCCGGCCTCCCATTTTTCTCGGAATCGTTTACAATGTCAACATGAGGCAAGAAGCCGTGTTAGATACGTCCTTTTGGAGCTTGGTTTGTCGGGTCTCTCTAGTGCCCTATCTGTGGACCATTTGGCAAGTGCCCCTCTGGATGCCGCCTCAAGTCATCCAAGAGATCGGCAGAGGATCGTACCCGGATCAAACCGCTTTAGTACAAGCCTTAGCAGCAGGATCCATTAGGGAACATCGCCCACGTCGCCTTGTCAACCAACAATTTGCCGGGCATGGGTAACAAGAAGTATTTGCCGTGGCAGTCGAACGGGCGGCGGTCGTGCTCATCAACGATGGCAGCGCCCATGATTATGCCCGGGGGACACTAGAGCTCACCATCCTCAGTGTTCCGGAGTTCTTGGTGAACCTTATGCACACCCAGTGGATCACCGTGCCGCAAGCGACGGCGGTATGGCAGGCGCTCGACAATCTGGGAGGAACACGACAAAGCTTTTTAAATTATGCCGCGCAGGCCATTCGTCAACAAGGAGGGGAGCTCTAATGGCTCGGGAAGTGAAGAGCTTTAGACTAGACGCGCAAGAGGACGCGCTCTTCAAACAGTTGTGCGATATTCTCGAAGAGCCCAATGAATCTGACGCCCTGCGTCTTATATTTCGTAAAGGCTTACACGAATTGCAATGGCAGGCGGCCGTGCATCTGTACACGTCCACACGCCAGTCTACGGGCGACATTGCAAACCAGGTCGGCTGGGATCGGGGTACGCTGCTGCGCCTTTTGCAGGAACACCGAATTCGCCCTTGGGAGCCAGAGCTTCCGGCAGACCAGGGAATACAGGCACTCGAACAAGAAAGTCACCGGCAACTGACCGACTGGCCGCGCCCTCGCCGACCCCGCGACACGATGGACGAGTAAGTAACCCCTGCTCCTATCTAAGGATTCCTGCCCGCTTGAAGGTGGGCCCCGTGTGGGTTCCCCTTTTTTGTTTTGCGGGATGTTGCGGTATGTTAGAGCCGACCTGCGGGATGTTGATCGGGGTTGCGACGGCCCAAAAATGTTACCATTTCATGGCAGGTAGACAAAATCGAGGAAACTCGTGCTAGGCGCTATTACATCTTGTCCGATGCTGGCGGTCTGGCTCTGAAAGAGTTTCGCGCAGAATGGGTTCAGTTTGCCCAGTCGGTAAAATGGACTTTTTATTTCGCCCCGACGGGCCGCAATTGGGCCGCAGAACTCCCCAAAATTCTCTGGATCAGCCATGACGTTCCATGACCGATTATATGATGAAACCGAGTCATAGCAATGGTTTCCCCAAAGTGCCCGTGTTGTTTATCACTGTCCATGGCGATAGGATTGGGGATTCTTAATCCCAAGGTTGCAGGTTCGATTCCCGCGTGGCCCACCATTTGAAACCCGTACCGCGTAAGCGATTGCGGGTTTTTTGTTTGGCGACGAAAGAGCGAAAATTCGCCTTTACCCACACTAATACCAACATGAACGCACGAGACGCCGTGAGACGTCTCGCTATGGGCTGTGGATTTTGTCAAGGTTGCATGCGACGTTGCATGGTATCAACTTCCCCGGGGCGAATGTTTTGGCTAATTAAGTTAGCCTCAACAGGCGGGTGCAATAGAAGTAAGCGGTACCGAGGATCGCATAGGTAACCGATCGTCGATCCCCGAAGGGGGAGTCTCCACACCAGCAGGACTTCTCGGGGGGTGTTTCGTGGGGCCGCAAGGCGGCGTCATGGTCGTACCGGTTATCTGTTGCGTGGTCATCGCTCGTGTAAACCTCCAGGAGCCAGAGTTCGACACAAAGCGGCACGAGTCCTGTTTTAAACTTGACAACATTTTTTGGGCACATGAGAACGCGTCTGGCTCGATGATAGTGTGAAGAAGGATCGGCGCGCCTGAATCAGAGAAGAATACATTAGCGTGCAGCGCTACCCCAGGGATGCGAGATGAAGAATGTATCTACAATCGTTCAACCAACGTTGCAATTCCCTGGCCAACGCCAATGCACATCGTCGCCAGACCACGGCGGACACCGGTGGTTTGCATGCCATAAATGAGAGTGGTGAGAATCCGGGCCCCGGAAGCACCTAGCGGATGTCCCAACGCAATCGCCCCGCCGTGCCGATTGACGATCTCCTCGTCAAAGGGCAGATCTCGCAATACCGCAAGCACCTGCGCTGCAAACGCTTCGTTGAGCTCGACCTGTTCGACATCGGGAAGTGACCATCCGGCGCGAGCCAGAGCCTTTTTAGTGGCAGGCACGGGGCCGTAGCCCATAATTGCAGGATCGACTCCGGCCACGCCGGTACCACGAATCACTGCCAGCGGTTCGATACCCTGGGCTTCGGCACTCTCGCGCGCCATCAGTACTACTGCAGCAGCTCCGTCATTTATGCCCGAGGCATTCCCCGCAGTGACGCTGCCATTCTCACGAAACGCGGGCTTGAGCTGGGCCAACTTCTCAAGACTGGTCTCGGATCGCGGATGCTCGTCCCGTGTCTCCCAGTGCGTCCCACCGATTTTAGAGTTCACCACGGGCACCGGCACAATTTCACGCTGAAACTGCCCAGATTCCTGGGCAGCCACCGCCCGCTGATGGGATCGAACCGCCCAGGCGTCCTGGGCCTCGCGGGTGATAGAAAACCGCTCCGCCAAGTTCTCTGCTGTTTCTCCCATGGAATAAGGGTAGTATTGCTCCGCCAGCCGGGGATTGGTCATACGCCAGCCAATCGTCGTGTCGTAGAGGCTCTGTGTACCATTCGGGAACCCCTGATCCGACTTCGGCAGAATGAACGGTGCTCGCGTCATGGATTCCACGCCGCCGGCAATGACAATGTCCGCGTCTCCCGCCGCGATGGCGTGGTATCCGCGGTTGACCGCCTCCAACGAACTCCCGCATAGACGGTTTAGGGTAACCCCGGGTACGCTGACGGGAAACCCTGCCAACAACAGCGCCATCCGTGCTACATTCCGGTTGTCCTCTCCCGCTTGATTGGCGGCACCCATAAGCACGTCGTCGACCTGCACCGGATCCAAATGGATGTCGTCGAGCACCTGTCGAAGCACTAGAGCTGCCAAGTCATCCGGGCGCACGTCCCTCAAAATACCGCGGTACCGCCCAATCGGCGTGCGCCGCGCAGCCACGATAACTACCTCCCGCATGAGTCCACACCTCTTTTCGGATGCTTTCATCGCACCGTGTCTTGCAAGCGCCGGAGACTCTGCGCCAGAATGCCTAGCAACTCATCGATTTCGTCGTCTGTTATGATCAAAGGCGGTGCAACGAGGACATGATCGCCAAAGACGCTCGTCGGCGATCCATTGCCTGGGTAAATGATCAGTCCATGGTCGAAGGCGTCCTCAACCAGGGTTGTCGCCACGCTACCGGCCCGCATAGTGTCGGTTCTTAGCACCAAGGCTTGCATCAGCCCCAAGCCACGAACCTCTCGGATGACTGGATAATTTGCCGCCATCTCGCCCAGACGGCGTGCCAAATACTGCCCGCGGAGTGTCGCATTCTCTGGTAATTGTTCGTGCCCTAACAACTTCATGACACTAACCCCGGCTGCCGCACTCACAGGATTTCCGCCATACGTTATGCCGTGGGCAAAGGTGCCGGAACCGCTTCGGATGGTCTCCCAGACCTCTTTGTGAGCCACGACTGCGCCCAGTGGGCTGTAGCCGCTCGACAGGCCCTTTGCTAAAGTCATCATATCGGGTCGAAGCCCTTCCCGCGTGTGTGCCCACCAATCCCCGGTCCGTCCCATTCCGGTCATGACTTCGTCAACAATAAATAGAATCCCGTGTTTTCGGCACAACGCTTCGAGCCCCGACAGATACCCTCTGTGCGGCACAAACCCAGACAGTGCGGACCCACCCACCACCTCGATGACGAGCGCTGCGATGGTTTGGGGACCTTCTTGCTCGAGACGCGCTTCGACCAACGAAAGGCAGTCGCAGGCCTCTCCGTACCCATGCTGATTAGTAGGGCCCATAAAATGGGGAAAGACGGACTCGGCCAATAAGGGTGCATAAGGGCGACGGCGGCTCAAATGTCCCGACAACGCTAGAGCCCCCAAGGTATTTCCATGATAACTGGCCCATTTGGCCATAACTTTGACGCGCTGTGGTTCTCCACGCTCGAGGTGATATTGTCGTGCGAGTTTGACCGCCGTTTCGGTAGCCTCCGACCCTCCCGATACAAGGTACGTATAATAGGGTTCGGGCTGAAGCCGTTCGGCAATCAATGATCCGAGGGTTTCCTGCGCCTCCGATGTAAACCGCATCGTGTGGGCAAAAGCTACGCGACTCGCTTGTCGGGCCATCGCTTCGGCTATTTCCTGGCGACCGTGCCCGACGTTTACAACTAAAGCGCCCGAACTTCCGTCAAGGTAGCGCTGGCCCTCAGTATCCCAAAGATAAATTCCCGACCCGTGCGAAACCGTCGGATACGATTTAATGGGCGCCCGATAGAATACCTGAGTCATTTTTGGTCTCCTATCGTTAAGGTCGAGCGTAAGGCGGCTAGTGCAGCCTCTTCTTCGGGCTGTATCGGAGGTGAATAGTGAAATTCATCAGTCAAACATGGGATACGCCACCCCGTCATGTCTAAAACCTCCTCGTAACTATGCCCAGGCAACAGAGCCAAAACCCCCATTCTGCCGTGCTCGTCAAAGCCGAACAGACCGAGACTTGTCACTACACGCCACGGCCCCCTCCCATCAGGTCGTCGGGCCCCCGGAGGATGCCCAGGGGACGTGATGAAATCGACCTTAGCGGGAAATCGGTTGCGATCGTGCTCCATGACGATAATGGTGCGTTTAGCATATGTGGCGATCTCGGCAGCACCACCGGAGCCCGCCAAACGCACTCGGGGTGATTCATACGGGCCTAGGACTGTCGAATTCAAGTTGCCGGAAGCATCGATTTGCGCAGCCCCTAAAAACCCCACGTCGATCCAACCTCGAACGAGATAGTGACTGAAAAGTTCATACATGGGCAGAACGGCCAGCGCGTCCTCGACCAGCGTTCCATCCCCAATCGATAAGGGGAGCTTTTCTGGGCGCGCATCAATGACGCCGGATTCATAGACTAAAACCAATCCGGGTGCGTGCAACCGTTTCGCCAGGTTCGCGGCAATATTGGGGACTCCTACCCCGACCAGCACCCGCTCGCCATCTTGGAGAAGCCGTGCAGCAGCAATGATCATCCAATCACGACTCGTTGGCACGGTCATGCCCTCCTTTCAATGCCAATCGTTCGAAATAGCGGACGCCTCGCTTGGCTAGATATCCGGCATGGTCCGGCACGCCTCGCACCCACTCATCGAGCCACTTATTACACTGGGCGGTATCCCGAGCAATGCGGTTCCATTCTTGGTAAAGGACCGTGTCGCGTTCGTACAAACCCGCTGCATAGGATGGATGGGCTCCGTATGGTGCGTGGGCGACAGCCGCGACACGGAACCCGGGCACGATGAGATGCTCACGGTCAGTCCGCGCCGAGTCGGCCGGCACAATTTCCTCGGCGGTCGCTACCAGGGTTCTTGCGGCAAGCGCTGCCTCCTTGATCTCCCCCGGTAATCCCCACATGTAAAGATTCCCGGCCTCGTCTGCTCGCTGTACGTGAATCAGCGTTACATCTGGATTCAGTGCCGGCACGACGGGTATCTGGGTGCCGCTATAGGGGCAGACGACAGAGGCCCGTGGTCGCTGAACAGTCAAATCGTTGTCTTCCGCCCGCACTGGCCAAAATGGCAGGCCGGCGGCACCCGCTTCCAGCCGCGCCACCATCTCCGCATGGGTGTATTCTTCAATAACGATGCCGCCAGTCTCCACAGCCCGGCGAAAGGCCGGGAGAAGCCCCACTCCAGGGTTCCCGGCATATGAAAAGACGACTTTCGCAGCGACCCCTGCGGCAATCATCTGATCGTAGAGCAAATCCGGTGTTGATCGGCACAGCGTCAGATGCTTGATACCGTGACGAATAATCTCGTGGCCAGCCGCAAACGGGATAAGGTGGCTGAAGCCTGCCAAGTAGACTGTCGATTCCGCCCTAATATACGATGAGATTAATTCGGACAACGCCATCCGCTGTGTCACTACACTTTTGCCTCCTTAATACTGCACCTTTTCAGTAATTACCTGAGCCTCTAGGAAAAACCCCAGATAGTCCGGGCTTCCAACCTTGGGGCCGGTACCGCTCAACCGAAATCCGCCAAAGGGGTGTACCCCCGCCATGGCGCCAGTGGATGATCGATTGAGATAGAGGTTTCCTACATAAAACTGTTCCCGCGCCATCGCCAAACGTTCCGGGGAACGGCTGAAAACTGAACCGGTCAAGGCGTACTCGCTATCATTGGCCAATGCAATAGCCTCTTCATATGTCTTGGCTGACGTAAGCGCAAGTACCGGACCAAAAATTTCGTCTTGGCAGAGAGGGCTGTGGGGATCCACTTCATCCACAACTGTCGGTTCGACGAAGAAGCCTGGTCGGTCCATGCGCCGACCGCCGGTGCGTACGTTACCCCATCGAGGAGCCTGCTCTATGTACCCCATAATCCGATTTAAGGCGGATTCCCCGATAACTGGACCAAATAGCGCATTGTTGGTAGGAAGACCAGCTTTGTTGGCCCACTGCTCAGCTCGGGCAATAATTCCTTCGACAAAGGTTGGGTACACCGATTCCATAATGATGGTGCGGGAAGTTGCAGAGCATTTTTGACCTTGAAACCCGAACGCGGCGATTGCCACCTCGTCCAAAGCCCATTCAAGGTCGGCATCGTCCGCCACAACAGTTGCGTTTTTCCCGCCCATTTCAGTCATGACCCGTCTTAAACACTTCTGACCCGGAACCGTGGCACTCGCCTGGTGGTATAATGTGGTTCCGACAGCGCGGGACCCGACGAAGGACACGAAGCGAATGTCCGGGTGCGTTGCCAGACGGGATCCCAACAGCTCGCCCTTTCCACTAACCAAATTCAGCACGCCGGGCGGTAGGCCCGCATCGTGGAGCACCTTGACTAGTTGGTGGGCCACTACTGTGGCCTGCTCTGCCGGCTTAAACACGACCGTGTTTCCAGTGGCCACAGCCCCCAAAATCATTCCCAAGGGCAACGTGGTGGGGAAGTTCCACGGTGCGATGATGGCACCGACGCCTAGCGGACGATAGCGGTATTGATTGAACTCCGAGGACAGCGGTGGAATCGGTTTCCCCACCAGCCACTCTTGAACCATTCGAGCGGTCAACTCAAAATGATCGATACCTTCGGCCACCTCCCCGTCGCTTTGAGAGAAGTTTTTGCCGACCTCGAAAGCCTGCCATGCCAAGAACTCACGGCGGCGCTGACGCAGAATGTGCCCTGCCCGAAGCAACAACGCTGCTCGATCCCAGACTGGAACCCGGGACCATTTCGCAAAGGCTTCGTTGGCCACCGCCACGGCCCGGTCTACGTCAACGATTGTGCCCAACGCAAACTCACCAACCACCTGGTCTGGCTTTGCTGGATTGACGGATACAGCATACTGGTCCGTGGTTGCCTCGCGTCCCCCAATGATCAGCGGATAGCGGCGACCGAGATGCTTACCAACCACACCTACGGCATCCTTCATGTGCTGAACCTCGTCAGCCCGCGTAAAATCGAGCAGCGGCAAGTTCGAAAACGGATGTAAACCCATTTGAGATCGTCCTTCCTCGTTACTGTGACAGTGCGCGGCCTGCAATGACCCTCCGCACCATTCCGACTAGATTATCTAAGGCAGCATCAAACACCTCTTCGTCTATATTTAGTGGAGGCATTAATCGGATAACTTCATGGGACAGGCCTGCCGGATGCAGAATGATTCCCTGCTTTAAGCCTTCAGTTACCAAATCGGCAACCAACCCCCCGCCGATGTCCGAGCTGAATTCGATGCCGACCATCAACCCTAATCCGCGTAGATCCACCACGTGGTCAAATTCGCGCACCAAAGCCAACCGCTCCATGGCTCGCTTACCCAAATGGGCGGCGCGCTCGACCAGGCCCTCTTCTTTGATTACGCGTAGAGTGGCAAGACCGGTCGCGCAGGCCACAGGGTTGCCACCGAAGGTCGAGCCGTGGGTTCCCCCTGGCCACGCATCCATGAGGTCTGCCCGTGCTGCCAAGGCGGAAACGGGAAGTCCGCCCCCTAGAGCCTTGCCGGCAATAATCATATCGGGGTGGATATTCGCATGTTGATAGGCGAACCACTTGCCTGTTCGCCCCATGCCCGATTGGACTTCGTCCACGGCCAGCAAAATCCCGTATTCGCGACATAAATCCGCGAGCCAAGGCATGAAACCATCCGGGGGAACGATGTACCCGCCTTCGCCTTGTACGGGCTCGACAACAATGACCGCGACACGGTCCGGACTGATTTCCTGAGATAAGAGCGCGGTGAGCTGTTCTTGCGTGTGGTGCAAAGCCGCATTGGGCCCCAACCTCAATCGCGTCGGAGCAGGGTAATCCACATGA
>JAJZXX010000188.1 GCA_021806205.1 Bacillota bacterium
TGCCCTTTCGCAGAAGGTGAGCCGTCTGCCATATCGGGATTAACCACTAGATTGGAATAGGTCGGTTCACCTTCGGCCGACTCGGCGGCGTCTTCTTGTTCTTCTTCTTCTTCTTCTTCGAACGGCTCGTCGGCTTGGTCCGTTAGCCAGGCAACGGTCTTCCCCACCGCCACCAGATCGTCTGCCTGGGCAACGATGGCACGGAGGTACCCCTCATGCGCAGCCTCGACTTCGAACGTCGCTTTGTCTGTCATCACTTCAAACAAGACCTCACCCTTGGAAACGAACTCCCCCACATGTTTGCGCCAACAGACGATGCTGCCGTCATCCATGGTCTCACCGAGAGCGGGCATCAGAACGGTGTGTTTCATGCCATCACCTCCCGAATCGCCTCAACAATGTCGCTGACTTGAGGAATGGCCGCTTGTTCCAGTGCCTCGGCCACAGGCACCGGAACGTCCTGAGCTGTGACCCGGACGATCGGACGATCAAGCGAGTAAAACGCTTCTTCCACCACCACGGCCATGAGTTCTGCGGAGAATCCGGATGTTTTGTATCCCTCGGATACGATGACGCAACGCCCAGTCTTTTCGACCGATTGGCGTATCGCGGAGCGATCGAGTGGCTTCAGGGTTCGCAGATCCACGACCTCAACACTAATCCCGTCCTCGCCAGCCACCTGTTCGGCAGCCGCGATCGCCTGGAGAACCATGCGCGAGTACGCGAGCACCGTAACATCCGAGCCGAGACGCTTCACATCGGCAACGCCAAGAGGTATGGCGTAGTCCATCTCCGGCACCGGCCCTGTTGTGCCATAGAGAAGTTTGTGCTCGATAAACATGACGGGGTTGTTATCGCGGATGGCAGACTTGAGCAGTCCTTTGGCATCGAACGGCGTTGACGGCATCACCACATACAACCCGGGGAAGTGGGTCCAAAGCGCTTCGAGACTTTGTGAGTGCTGGGCGGCGATCCCCCGTCCCGCCCCACCTTCAGTCCTCACCACCATGGGAACGGAGGTCTTGCCCCCGAACATGTAACGATTCTTGGCGCCTTGATTCGCCAGTTGGTCCATCGCCAAAGGCGTGAAATCCACGTACATAATTTCCATCACCGGTCTTAACCCATTCATCGCGGCGCCGACCGCAGCCCCCGCGATGGCGGCTTCAGAAATCGGCGTGTCGCGAACCCGCTCAGCGCCAAATTGATCCAGGAGCCCCCGAGTGGCGCCATATGCCCCGCCATACGCGCCGATATCTTCTCCCAGCAAGACCACCGTCGCGTCGCGGTTCATTTCTTCCCGCAGGGCTTCGTTGATAGCCTGCCAGTACGCCTTCTGGCGGCAGGTGGGGTCGGTCGCCGATTGCTTGGCAGCATGCTCCGAACTCCCGATGTCTTGTACGCCCGGAGCGTACAGATCGACCAGGAGGTCGTTGGGAGACGGATCGGCGCTTTCCCGCAAAGCGAAACTCTGTGCCTCGTCCATAGCCGCCCTCGCATACTCCTCCGTCCGTTCAAGCTGATCCTGAGTCAGGCCCCGATCCAACAGCTTGCCTCGAAATAGTATAAGAGGATCGCGACGCTTCCATTCAGCCTCTTCTTCTCGGGTCCGATACACGCGCGGGTCACTGCGCGAATGCCCGTACCATCGATAGGTTTTGGCCTCAATCAGGGAGGGTCCGCTGCCTTTCCGAGCTCGGTCAACGGCCTGGCGAGCCGCATCGTAAACCGCCTCCACATCCATTCCGTCCACAACTAGGCCCGGCATATTATAGCTATAGGCCCGGTCGGCCGCATTAGGCACAGAGGATGCGGACGTCCATGGCACCGACATGGCATACTGATTGTTTTCGCACACAAACACCACAGGCAGCCGCCAGATCGAGGCCAAATTCAAAGACTCGTGAAAAACACCTTCATTAACGGCCCCATCTCCAAAGAACGACACCACCACCTGATCACGATGCAGTATCTGGCTGGCCAGCGCCGCACCAACCGCGATGGGCAGATTGCCGCCGACAATGCCCGTAGCTCCAAGGTTTCCGCCATCGACGTCGGCAATATGCATGGATCCTCCGCGTCCCCGGCAGTATCCGGTTTCTTTCCCGCATAGCTCGGCCAACATCCTGTTCAGATGTTCTTGTCGGTCCTTTCCCTGCCCTTCCGGTACCACCCCCCGCGCGTAGCAATGCCCGTGCCCGCGATGGGTGCTGGTGATGAGATCATCCGATTGCAATGCCGCCATCACGCCCACGGGCACTGCTTCCTGCCCCGCTGACAAATGGCTAGCACCTCGGATCACATTACGGCTCAATAGTTCACTCACTGTGTCCTCAAACATGCGAATGTCGCACATTTGCTGATACCAGGACAAATATCTGTCTGTTCCCATAATTGATGCAATATCCATAGTCACAGCCTCTTCCTCCGCATGCGTTAACGACTTGTGTAAAAAGAACTGACGTTTTGCACTGATTTGCCGAGCGATAGGGTGCCCGGCATGCGCACGATCCCGCGAGGTGTGTTATCGTCGCGAATCCGCGCCAGCAGCAACTTTGCCGCGACTCGGCCGGTTTGGCGCGCCGGCTGCTCGATGGCAGTAATGGTCGTGCGGAACAGATGGCCATTAGCCAAAGTTCCGTACGAGACCACCGAGATGTCCTCCGGTACCTTGATCCCCCGATCGGCCAATGCCATCAGTACTCCCTGCGCCAAGGCATTATTGGTGCAAAAGAGTGCCGTCGGCCGCTGCGCCATATCGGCCAACTTCTGACCCACTTGATATCCGTATTCATCGCTAAACAGGGGCACGGACCAATTCCAGTGCGTAGGCACCGTGTATCCGGCTTCATGGAGTTGCGATTCGAATGCGAAGACCCTTTCCCGCCCGGCGGTAATTCCGGAAGGCCCGTTAACCAGGCCGAAAGTCCGGTGACCCATTCCGAGAAGATAGTCGACTAACTGTTTCACGCCGCCCTCGTTGTCGTCGAGCACGCAATCGAATGGAGCACCATCCACCAGGCGGTCGATAAGAACCAATTTGGCTCCCCCTCGAAACACCTTGGCCAAGTCCGCCTGAGATGCGCCAGCGGACGCCAGAATAGTTCCATCCACCCGGCGTCCGTCAAATTCTAGGCAATATTGGAGCTCCTTAGATGCCACATTGTAGCTGGAGGCAATCAAAAGGAGATAGCCCTCCGCGCTGAGAATTTCGTCAATGCCCTGCACAGCATCCATGAAGTATGAATTCATCAAGTCTGAAACGACCACGCCGATAGTCATTGTGGTTTGCGATCGAAAACTTCGGGCGACAACATTGGTCCGGTAATCCAGTTCGTTCACTGCCTGCACCACGCGCTCGGTAATCGCCTTGCTGACATAGCCATTGTTGTTGACCACGCGCGACACGGTTGAGGCCGACACGCCGGCACGCTTCGCTACATCTGAAAGTGTTACCACTGAGTCACCCCCTATGTATGACATCGTTGTGACAACGTTCTCATATCGTTACCATATCAGGCTGGAAATGGTTTGTCAACAGATCATTCGCTCAATTCCTTATTTAAGTAGTATTGTCAATACTATTTTCCGATACAGAATGTATGGATATTTTGCCAAAGTTGAGGAAAGAGTCCATGCTTTACCGGTTTTGAATGGCAGCAAGACCATACCATGCAAAACGCGATGGGTAGGAGCCGTAAAGTCTACGAGGAAAGTTGATGGCCTTGGTTTCGGAGAGGACTGCCACGAACAGTGAAATCCTGTCGCGGGTGGCACAGGGACTCACAAATCGGTGATGCCATGCATTTTTCCGAAAATACCGTGAAAGCGCACATTAATCGCATGACCGATATGCTTCATGCCAAAAACCGCGTGGACGCCGCCGTCATCGCGTATCGCCATGGCTCCATTTAAACTAATGGTCGAGCATTTTGGAAACAGGCATATAGTGCACGCCGCGTAGCGGCCAACTCTCACGGTCGGTTGGCCGCCCTTACGCTATTTTTTCACCGAAACCGGTCATGCGCTGGTGTCGTAGGTCACCGTTACCGTCACCAGTTCTTGATTGGCTCCGACTTGAGGAGGATTGCCAACCGGTATAGGATTGCACGCGCCCATGGCGTTACATCCACCGCTGGATTGGCCCTCCTCGGTGATGCTAACGGATTGCCCCAACTGCAGGTTATCCCCCTGAGCCATGTCCTGGGCGGTTTGCTGCGCATTGGCAAAGGCCGCCTTATAGCCAGCCGTCAATTGCGCGGCCGTCGCAACCGGGGCACCCGAATATAAGGGATTTACAAACACATTCTGCACCGCTCCATCATTAGCTACTCCACTGGTTTGGAGAACATCGGCCAACCGAAGCATGGTGGGCAAGGTCACCTGCAGGGTTTGGTTAACGTTAAAGCCGCCGCCATTGTTGTTGATATTCAGGTTCGGCGGTCCTTGAGTACTAATGGCGTTGGCGCTCACGCCAGCCTTTTCCAACTGGGTTTTGACTTTCACCACATCGCGATTAAAGGCCACGACCGTGGCGGGTGCTGTGGACCCTGAAGCTTGCATATAGATCTGAAGTTGTTGGGGTCCGTTGGACGCTTGCGCTGTCATGTTCACCACCCCATATCCCACGACTGTCAGAGTGGGTCCCGGTCCAGTGGCAGCGTTCACCGAATGGCCCAGTCCACCGAGAGAAACCACCATGCCTCCTGCCATCAATCCGGCACCCAATAGGAGTGCCGCTTTGGGAATCCGCATTGGAAATCTTCCCTTCCGCTTGTGTCTTTAGCCGACGCGCCGGTTTCTTACGGCCGCGCCTCGCTCACCAGGCTTAACGCCGCCCAATAACGTTTGGTTCCCAATTTTTTGTAATATTTTTCGGCCAGATTCCCCTCGTACACCAGTGCAAAATTCGTGTGTTTGATGACCCTCCCGACGACATCCTCACCCGTAACCCGCCGGCAGCGCCTGACAGTCGGCTACCAGCCTGAAGCAGGCTAGGAGAAGCCTTGACGAGACGCGGCTGAAGCCATACTATCTATTTGATAGTCAAAAACCTTCGGGGCGTGGTGAGATCCAAGCGGATCAATTCCCGACCGGCGGTGATCTCGGTAACGAGTAGCCCGCGAGCCGAAAGGCAGGAATCCGGTGAGAATCCGGTGCCGACAGTACAGTCTGGATGGGAGAAGGTGGCCACTCATGTCTATAGAGTGTCTTCAATTTTCCATCCCCCGATTATGGGGGATTTTTTCGTGGGAGGGACAGATATGGCCAGCCGATGGATGGAGCGCGCTTTGTCTTTAGCGCGGCGGGGCCTTGGGCACACGTCCCCGAATCCCCTGGTCGGCGCCGTCATTGTAGATGCTGAGGACCACCTCCTGGCCGAAGGGTATCACCGACGGGCGGGCGGCGCCCATGCAGAGATAGCCGCTCTCAAGAAAGCTGGCACAAAGGCTCGGGGAGCAACGCTGTATGTCACGCTCGAGCCTTGCAACCATACGGGCCGCACTCCCCCTTGCACCGAAGCCATTATCGCATCGGGCATCCGACGCGTCGTAGTCGCCATCGCCGATCCCAATCCCCATGTAACCGGAGGGGGAATCGCGCGGCTTTTACAAGCCGGCCTCACAGTCTCCGTAGGCGATGGGGCCAATCTTGCGGAAAAGCTCAATGGCGCGTTCTTGACCTGGAGCCGTTATCATCGGCCCTGGATTACACTTAAAGCAGCGATCTCCCTCGATGGCAAGATCGCCGATGAATCTGGTGCGTCAAAATACTTGACATCCCAAAAAGCCTTGGAGCATGCGCACCGTCTACGCCGTGAACATGACGCCATTTTAGTGGGATCCGGCACGGTGCTCACCGACAATCCCCGCCTTACCTATCGCGGGACCGTCCGGGGGCATGATCCCATTCGTGTCGTTCTCGATACGCGGGGACGAATCGGGCCGGACGCCCAGGTGTTCGACCCGGGTGCGTCTTCGCCCTGCCTGGTGTTTACGGGCGACGAGACCTCCGTCGATTGGGAACGCAGCATTTTTAGCAGCGGTGGTGAAGTCATTCGGGTGGCCATCGGCGCCGACGGACACGTGTCAATACCGGAAGTGCTACAACATCTGGCGGATAGACGCATTTTGTCCGTACTGGTCGAGGGCGGTGCCAGAATCCACGGCGCTTTCGTGGATCACCAGTGGGTGGATCGCTGGGTGGGATATATCGCGCCCCTTATCTTAGGGGGAAGCAATGCCCCGTCCGCGGTGGCTGGTAAAGGACTACCCCTCCAGGCACCAATGCGGCTCGAGGTGGATAAGGTCTTTAAGCGGGGTCCTGATGTCATGATTGATGCGCGCGTCATCACCGTCGCGTCTAAAGAAGCCAGTCTGAGTGATGTGATTCATCAGGGGGTATGACGCATGTTTACAGGAATGATTGAGTCTTTGGGCATGATCCTTCGGAGCCAAGCCGATGAAGACGGCGTCGGGCGTTGGTTGGAAATTTCTGCTGCGTGGGCTCACGAACTTGCGCTAGGTGAGTCGGTGGCTGTTAACGGCGTCTGTCTTACCGTCGTAAAGACGGAAGCGACCCAATTTGCCGTCCAGGCTAGCCCTACCACCCTGGCCATTACCACCCTCGGCGAACTAAAGGCCGGCCAACAAGTGAACTTAGAGCGGTCGGTCACACCCGCCGCCCGTCTCGGTGGGCATTGGGTGTTGGGACACGTGGATGCCAAAGGGACCGTGACACGGATTGAGGCTGAAGGAGAGAGCCACCACATTACCGTAACCTACCCACCACGGTGTGCGCGCTGGGTGCTTCCTCAAGGCTCGATCACGATGGATGGCATCAGTTTGACGGTAGTCGACGCACCGACCAAGAATCATCAACTCTCCGTCACGATCATCCCGCATACCTTTTCACACTCAACGGTCGCGGAATGGCGTTCCGGTACGGTCATCAATCTGGAATTCGATGCACTGGGCAAATATGTCGACCGCCTCATGCAACCCTATCAAGCATCCCCAGGAGGTGTAAAGGCATGAACAAACCGTCCCCACACCGTATTGACGAGGCTATTCAGGCCGTCTCCCAAGGTCGTATGATCATTGTTGTCGACGACGAATCTCGCGAGAATGAAGGGGATTTGGTCATCGCGGCACGATTTGCCACGCCTGAAGCGATTAATTTTATGGCCCAGTACGGACGCGGTCTGATCTGTGTACCTATGGCAGCCGAGTGGCTCGATCGCTTGCAGTTGCCCCCTATGGTCGAGGTATCCGAGGATTCCATGAAAACGGCTTTCACCGTCTCAGTGGATGCCCGCCACGGGGTCACCACCGGAATTTCCGCCCACGATCGGGCCAAAACCGTACAGATCCTCCAGAACCCCGAGTCCCGAGCGGAAGACTTGGTGCGACCCGGCCACATCTTTCCATTGCGTGCCAGGCCCGGAGGGGTTCTGCGCCGGCCCGGCCACACCGAAGCCAGCGTTGACTTGGTGATGCTGGCCGGCCTTGAACCGGTCGCCGTCATCTGCGAGGTCATGAAACCTGACGGCAGCATGGCTCGTTGGCCCGACCTGGTGGAATTCCAAGCCACCCACGATTTACCGTTAGTCAGCATCCAAGACCTTATTCGACACCAGTTGGCCAAAGAGAACCTCTTTATTCGTGAAGCGCAAGCGATTCTGCCAACCCGTTATGGGACGTTCCGTGCCATTGCCTACACGGAAAAACTTAATGGAGCCACCCATTTGGCGTTAGTGATGGGCGAGGTGTCGGACGGCCAGCCGGTTCTTACGCGCGTGCATTCCGAGTGTCTGACGGGCGATGTGTTTGGCTCGTTCCGCTGTGACTGCGGCGAGCAGCTTGATCACGCTTTGAAACAAATTGCCGAAGAAGGTCGGGGCTGTCTCTTGTATATGCATCAAGAAGGACGTGGCATCGGATTGGCAAACAAGATTAAAGCCTATGCGCTGCAAGAGACTGGGCTAGACACTGTAGCGGCTAACTTGGCCCTAGGATTTCCCTCCGATATGCGCGACTACGGGGTGGGGGCACAAATTCTCCGAGATTTAGGCATTACCCAACTCAACCTCATAACCAACAATCCGGATAAGTATTATGCCTTGGAAGGATACGGGCTCACCATTGTCGGCCGCGTTCCGATCCGGATGACGGGCCGGCCCGAAAACCAGGACTATCTATCCGTCAAAAAAGAAAAAATGGGGCATTGGATTTAGCCCCTCGCAAAGGAGTCTTTCGCATGACCGTCATACAAGGCCAGTGGCAGGTCAAAGATTCACCCCGCATCGGCATCGTGGTCAGTCAATTTAACCAAAACATCTCCGAGGCTTTGTTGGAGGGCTGCCTTAGCACGTTGACCCGTCTCGGTGTGAGCAACGACTCGTTAGACGTGATTTGGGTACCCGGTGCCTTTGAGATCCCAGGCACCGTCAAACAAATTCTGGACCGCTACGACGCCGTGATTACGCTAGGGGCAGTGATTCGGGGGGAGACGCCCCACTTCGAATACGTAGCCGGGGCTGTGGCCGCGGGGATCGCCGATCTGGCACGGACCGGCCCGATCCCCATCATATTTGGCGTATTAACCACGAACACCGCTGAGGAGGCCCGGGACCGCTCCGGCGGCAAGAGCGGAAACAAGGGAAGCGATGGTGCCCTAGCTGCCCTGGAAATGATCTCCCTCTATCAAAAACTATCTGGCGCGTAACGACCGTCTTTGAGTCTTAGACTCACTTCGCCGGCCATTATTTTTCGGCGCTGTCCGCCCAGGGCGACAACCCACAATCCCCCATCTGAATCGAGACGCTCGGCCAGACCAGTCCAGGAAGTCCCCCCGGGCCGCTTGACCAACACTTCCTGGCCCAGCGTCGCACTGACTCGGGTCCACTCCTGGGCGGCCCACTCATCACCTGCGTCTAACCACTGATCGTATACGCTTTCAAGTGCCGTCATTAACGCCACCCACAAGTCTTCGCGGATTATGAGGGCATCGTGCGCTTGACGAAGGGACGTGGCGTGATGAAATTCCTGGTCGGTCTCGCTATTGACATTAATGCCCAACCCACAGATAGCCCATGGTGAGGGCACCGTCCCGGCCTCCACCAAGATCCCGCCAAACTTTCGACCGTGGATGACCGCATCGTTCGGCCACTTGATCCGGGCGTCCATTCCGGTGATTTGACGGACCGCCTTAATCAGGGCAATACCCGCGACAATGCTGATGATTCCGGTCAGACGGTGTTTAGGAGGCTCTACTAATATCGACGTATAGATATTTGTTCCAGGCGGCGACAGCCAGGTTCGGCCCAGTCGACCGCGCCCCTGGGTCTGCGCATCGGCCCATACCGCAACGCCATGATTTTTCCCCCTCTGGGCCCACTCCTCCTTTAACCAGCGATTCGTCGAATCGACCTCGGCTAAAACCGTAGTCGGGTGGCCTAGCCAGGTTGTTGTCAATTCAGATTCGATGTGCTGCATGCGCGGCGAGATGAGGACGTGTCCCATAGCCAGACCTCCTGATGCTGGGTGAGCGCTAAGAGTGACGCGACGGGACCCGCCTTGGGCACCCACTGCGAGGGAGCCAACTCCCAAAGCGGCTCCAAAACAAAACGACGGGTCAAAAGCCTTGGGTGCGGCACGATGAGACGACGCGTGTCAATGACCCGGTCGCCGAATAGCAATATGTCTAAATCTAGTCGGCGCGGGCCCCAATGCTCCCGACGTTGGCGCCCAAATCGCCACTCGATTCGCTGTAAAATACTCAAAATCTGATCGGGAGTCCAGGCCGACGTGAATGCGACGACAGCATTGCAATAGGGCAACTGCGCGGGTCCCCCTTGGGGAGATGATCGATAGAGGGAGGAACGCCTCCCCGAATGTCCCAAACGCATGACCGCTTCGGTCGCCCGCAACACTATCGCTGACGGTTCGCCCCAATTGGATCCCAAGCCGATATACACTCTAGTCCCGTCCATCCACGACCACTTCCACCCCACCAGACGGCACCCCAATAGGTGGGTCGACTTTGGTGATGTGCACACTAACCTGGC
>JAJZXX010000233.1 GCA_021806205.1 Bacillota bacterium
TGCCCTCCGCACGACCTGCCGTGCGGCCCGCGAGGCATTACCCCCGCGTTTGGATATAGCGCCCTGCATCCGAGCGCCAGTGGGACTTGAACCCACCCGACTTTCGCGCTGCCCAGCGCACACTATGCCCGCGCTCTGACTGCTCTTGGCCCACCATCCACTTCGGGTACCCTTATAGGACGGCGCCCTTCCTCAGGTAACCAAGAGAGCTCTCGACGGATCACCCACGTGGGCTACGATGTGCCTGTTTCACCCTCCAGGTGATGAACCGCATACCCCGTTGTCGTGGCCGACAGGGTTGCCTTACCCGCGTCTTTCGGTCGGGCCTATCCGTTGACCCATGGTTTCCCATTTGGGTGCCTCCGAGCGCGCAGTGTCCCCAGTTCATCCCACCGCATCGGCATTCCGCAATACGCTTTCAACCGACACATCTCAGATAGGGACCTCGCGGTATCCCCTCTCTCCTTCATCACGCACCTCACGGCGACACCCTAGATGTATCCCGTGCGGCATGGGCCACTATGCCGCACTGACCTATCAGCAGAACTGCCGGATGGTAATCACGTCCCTAGCGAACCAACCGTGGCTATCCGTTCGGACCCAGAAGTCCCGCACGCGGTCAACTCACCACGCGACACCTTAACCCCCTGGCTTCAATCTTTCAATTCAGGCTATAGTGCTCAACTTTGCCGCGGTTCTGGTAAAATAGATCGATATTGTGAGATGAGGGGGGACGTAGTGATTGTCAATCGGCATCGTCAGCCGTTTTCCCGAACATCTCGGCCACTTTACACCGGCGTATTACGAGGTCAAGGGCGTCACCGGTGTGTGGCGTGATGCGCCGACCGGAGCGATCCCGATGGTCAGCATCTTTGGAGACAATCGACTTGGTGAACGCCACCCTGAGTGGCTGCAAGTCGGCCCCGATGGGGAACCAGCCAACCGGCACAGCCGATATTTTGACTGGGATGCCTTATGCCCGAGTCATGCCGATACTTTTGAACGGGGATTGGAGTGGGTGCGAAAAGCGCATCAGCAGGGCGGGGATTCTCCCGTGAGGCTAGATGATGTGACATTTGCCCGCGAGAATTTTTGCCAGTGTCAGCGATGTAAGGCGAACGCCGGCGCCAAAGGACAGCCATGGGATGGCTATCGCGTGGGACGGCTCTTGGAATTTGTCGAGGCGGCCCATCGGATTACGCCCCACTTAGAGTTGACCTTATTTCCGGACCCTTTTCCAGGGCATCTAACCCGGCGATTCGGTCTCGATATTCAGAGGCTCAGTCCCTACATCGAAACCTTTGTGGTGCCTATTTACGATCTTCATTATGCGACCACCTATTGGTTGGAGGTCTTGGCCGGGGCGTTCCAAGAGATCATGCCGAAGCGGTGGCTTATCGAGCTCTATGGCTTAAAAGTTCCAGAAGATGCGCTTTTCAAGGCGTGCCAGGTTGCTTCGTTTTATGCGGATGGGATACTTGTCGCTTATGACAATCAGTTGCCAAAACTCTTGCGCATCCGAGAAAGGCTGGGTGCATGACACACACTGAGGTCAGTCGCCGGGAATGGCCGGTCTATCACCAAGGCCAGTGGGGATTCCTGATTGGTCCGGATGGTCGCTTTGTGCCGCGCGATCAAGCCGCCGAGTGGGCTTTAACCCACATGGATCCCTCATATCGCCACGTGTTTTTTTGGTGGGACTTTTTCTTGGATCGGCTACTCGAAGCGGAACTGCTTCCCACCGTGGATAGTCACGGGCAGGGGCTGGTACCGCGCTGGCGAATTTTTGACGGCGAAAGACTGATTCAAGAGCAATGGTCCGAGGGTGATCTGCAACCGAGCGAGTCTCAGTACCTCACTGAGTTTATCAATGACTGGGTGGATTCTTACATCCGCCAGCATGCCCCCGACCTGGAGGCGCGCCGCGCCATCGGTGGACCGTTAGGGCGTCGCCTGGTGGCACGGTTGATACGCGCTCCCGAGGTGTGGGATGTCAATGCCAGTGACCAGCGGTTGTTGAGTACCGCGGTGGCGGAATGGGAGCGCAGCGCTTTGGAGCATGCCCGCAGATCAGGGGCCGACGGGGCCTTGGTGCGCGTGACAAACATTCAGGGAACACGCCTGACATTGAAAGCCCAGGTGAGCCCGCGCGAATTGGCGGAATGGGCTGACCGGTTTCCCGTATGGCAGCGCCTCTTGAAAGACAATTCCCGGGATCTTTTGCTGGATGGAGCTGAATCTGAAGAGTTCTGGCGCGAGGAGTTGCCATTTTTGGTGGCGTTGGGGGTCAAGATTGAGTTGCCGGCCAATTGGCGCAACCCCAAGCTTCACATGCGGGGGGCGCTCCAGCCAGCGCGACAAGACAAACAGAGTGCGTTGGCGCTGGATCAAATCGTTCAGGTCGACTGGGAAGTTCTCATCGGGGATCAACCGATGAGCCTGAAAGACTTGGACATGTTAGTCAAAGCCGCGCTGCCGCTGGTCCGTCTCAAAGATCAGTTCGTGGTGCTGGACGAAGACACGATGAAAGAGGCCCGGCGAGCGTTCGAGCGGGCCAAAAAGAATCGGGTCAAGGTAGCGGAGGCCCTGCGTTGGGCGATTGCGGGTCTGGACGAAGGGGTCGAACTGGTTACCCAGGGACAAATTTACGAGATGTTTGCCCAGCTGACCGGACCCTATCCGCCCTTTACCCCACTCCGCCAGTTTCATGGTGATTTGCGCCCCTATCAAGAAGATGGGGTGCAATGGATGGTGCGCCGGATGCGCGCTGGCGTGGGGTCGCTGTTGGCCGACGACATGGGCTTAGGCAAAACTGTGGAGGTCATTGCGGCGTTAACTCGGCTTCAACAAGAAGGGCAGTTGACAGGACCCGTGTTAATTGCTGCGCCGCTGTCCGTGGTCGGCAATTGGGAGCGCGAATTTGAACGGTTTAATCCGTCCATTCAGGTGGCGAGCCACCTGGGGACCCAACGGCGCCAAGGCGATCAGCTCGAGGCGTGGGCCTCATCCCACGACGCGGTGCTCACCACCTACGATGTTTTGTTGCGGGATGTAGATTTTTTAGGGAACGTGGAATGGCTCGGTGTCGTCGCCGACGAAGCTCAACAGTTAAAGAATCCCGGGACCAAGCGTGCCCGGGCCATGCGGCGGATTAAAGCCCTGTGGCGGGTGGCCTTGACCGGCACTCCGGTCGAAAATCGGCTAGGGGACCTATGGGCGGAAATGGAGTTTTTGAATCCGGGGTACCTGGGGAGCGTGAAGGAATTCCGGAGGCGGTTCGAACGGGGTGGCGATTCCGCCGTAGGCGATCTCAAGCGTTTATTGGCCCCGTTTGTCCTCAGGCGGATGAAGACTGATCCGACCGTGATGCCGGATCTGCCGGATAAGGTGGAGATACGGGAGTGGACTCTCTTAACGGCCGAACAAATCGGGCTGTATCAGGCTATCGTCGATACGCTATTTAAAGAGGTGTCTGGCAGCATGACCAGGATGGCCCGCCGGGGAGCCATCGTGGCGGCATTGACTCACTTAAAGCAAGTCACCGATCATCCCCTTTTATATTTGCATCAGAGTGGGGCCATCAAGGGGCGGTCCGGGAAGCTGGAACGATTGGAAGAATTGATTTCCGAAATATTGGAAGCGGAGGAACGGGTTGTCGTCTTTACCCAATATGTAGCCTGGTTGCACCTGGTGGCACCCTATCTCAGGCGCCGGTTTAAGGTGCCGGTGTTATCCTTCCACGGTTCGTTGAGCAAATCGGAGCGGGATCTGGTGTTGGATCAGTTTAGCCAGCCCGCAGGTCCGCCCATTCTCATTGCCTCACTTAAAGCGGGCGGCGTGGGGCTTAACTTAGCTTCGGCGCAGCATGTGATTCACTACGACCGGTGGTGGAATCCGGCTACGGAAGACCAAGCGACCGATCGGGTCTGGCGGATGGGGCAGACGGAATTGGTGACGGTTCATAAATTTGTCACGCGCGGCACCGTGGAAGAGCGCATTGATGTGCTGATTCAGGAGAAACGTCATCTGTCCGAACAGCTGCTCTCGGAAGAGCGGGGTGAAAACTGGGTCGCGGAGTTGTCTAACCGCGAGCTCAAAGAACTCGTGGAACTGAGGGAAACCCTATGGATCGACTAATCGAGCGTTTTCACAAGGGGGTAGCACGGAGTCTCGGGGAGGGCTCGTGGGATCGGCTATCCGCGCTGGTACCGACCGAAATGCAAGGTCTGTCAGGACTTTTGCGGGGTGCCTTTCAGAAAGCGCCGGGCGCCCCATTGATTACGGTGCGCCTTTGGGTGGACCCGTGGAATACCGATGAAAGGTGGACGGCCATGGTGCGCGGGCGCGAACTGGGCGACCCCGAATTTTGGGAATGGCTTTCCGATGAGCCTTTGTGCCGGATCCCGTTTGTCCGGCCGGAATTTAAAAGCCAGTGCCACGCGTGCGGGGACACACCCTGCATCCATGGTGCCGCCTTGACCTATCACTGGCTTTTGCGTGTAAAATCTCTGCCAAAGTTTTTGCTGTTGCTGCTAAACCGACGCGGCCGCAACTATCACACCAATTTGAATGTCCAACCGATTGTACGTGTGCCGGTCGTGTTGGGAACCAATCTGGATCGAACCCGCCGGGAGCTGGTGGCCATTTTAGAGTCGTCGTTAAAGGCAGCGATTGACCAGCGGGATGATCTTTTTGGGGGTGAAGCGTCTGCGACTAATCGTGAGCGGGACTAGCGGCGGAATCGGTCAGGCGTTTTGTCAGCTTGCCACGGCGCATGCCGATTGGGAGGTGATCGGGCTAGTCCGAAGACCCGCGACCTCCGATCAGGCTTTTGATGCGGTCTGGTCGGAAGCGTCGATTCATGCGGCGTTAGAGCCGATCGGGCGGGTCGATACCCTCATCGCGCTGCATGGCGCCGACATCGTCTCCGGTCCCGGCCGGTCCCAACCCTATATAGACCGTCTGGATTGGCTCTATCAAGTGGACATCGCCGGCACCATCAAGTTGGTGCGCGCGACTTTACCACAATTGAACCCCGGTGGTACGATTATCCTTATTGGTTCTGACGAAGCCTATCAAGGCTCTTCGGGGGAGAGTGGGGAGCTTTACGCCGTGGCGAAGTCGGCAGTCATGAGTTATGGCCGGAGTTTGGCGCTAACCGTCAAAGATCGGGCGCGGGTGGTGATTATCGCTCCGGGTTGGGTTCTGACCCGCTGGGGGCAGTCTTTGAGTGCCGAACGCCGCCAACGGCTGGCTCAACGTACGGTCAGAGGGCGTTGGCAGTCTCCTTTAGAGGTGGCTCGTGCCATCGAGTCTGTCTTGGTGCATCCCGGCTCGGCGCCATCGGGGGCCGTGATCGCTGTAACCGGCGAATGACGGAGGCACCGGACCTGCGTCCGGTGTGAAAGGACTGGTGACATGCCGATCGAGAGTATTATTGCCCTGGGACTCGGCGCAGGATTTTTTTCTTTTGTCGCGGTGTCCTTGATCCTTACTCGGGTTGACGCGGTGACAATCCATTTGCGTCCCCAGCCCCTTTCGCCCGCACGGTTTTGCGGGACCGCCTTCGTCTTTCTCCCCATGGCTCTGTTTGAGGAATTTATCTTTCGCTGGGTGATGATAGGGCAGTTGGAACGCTGGCTTGGCATAATCCCGGCTTTTTTGCTCTCGATGCTTGCTTTCGTGGTGGTGCATCGCCCCAACGGACGCTTGAGTTTCGTGGCGGTGTTAAACCTGGCCGTGGTCGGAGCGGTGCTCGGGTTTGTCTTCTTACATTGGGGTCTTTGGGTGGCGACGGCTGCCCATGCCGGATGGAATGTGGCGGAATGGGGCCTCGGTTACGCGGTGAGTGGCGAAAAAACTCGGCAGTTTCTGCCAGCGCCCATTACCCGGACGGTCCGAGGCGAGCCGTTTGGACCCGAGGGACATTGGGCCACCACCGCCGTTTTGCTAGCGGTGTTGGTGGTTTTGATTGTCACCCATAGTCCACACGTATCGCCCTCTTTGTCGAAAAGGTTTTTGTAATAAAGTATTTGACAAGAATGGATTGTTTAAGTAGGCTAATGTAGTGGGAGTTGAGGATTGTGGAACGGACTGCGTTAAGTCCTATCGATATGACACTAGAACTCATGCGTGAGATTTTTTATGGAGTCTCGCAGCGCCAAGATGATGCTTTGTTGCAGACCGAGTTGTCGCTGGCCCAAATCAAAGCGCTTGTGGCGATCGGTAAAGGCGGCGAGCCCTCAGTGGGCGTGATCGCTCGAAAGCTTAATATCGGCCTATCGGCGGCCAGTCAAATTGTCGAACGTTTGGTCAAAGCTAATTTAGTGGAGCGTCGCGCCCATCCTCGAGACCGCCGTATCATCCAGTGCGCGTTAACTGCCCAAGGAACGGCCGTGTTCGAACGTTTTCAAAGTGGCCCACGGCGTTTGGCGCAATGGCTTGACGCGATGCAGGAAAGAGATCTGAAAAAACTGCAACAAGGGTTGTCCGCATTGGTTCAAGTTATCAGGAGTCATCAAGACAAAGGAGACGAAAGGTAAATGGCGAGTGCGCACCCTCAACGCCGTGCACCATCCAAGGGCCGGGCGGGTTCCATCGATCCCTCCAAGGGGTTAAGGTCCCAGGTGAGTCGCGAGCGTCTGGTGTTGATTTTAATCAGTACCATGCTGGGCATGTTGTTGTACTCAGTTGATCAGACGGTGGTGGGTACGGCCATGCCGCGCATTGTGGCCGACCTCAATGGACTAAAGGAATATGCCTGGGTGACCACGGCGTATCTTTTAGCGTCAACGGTGGGTGTGCCCTTATACGGGAAATTGTCGGACATCTACGGCAGAAAACCTTTTTACCTGTTTGGGATGTTTGTGTTCGTTCTAGGTTCCGCCCTATCGGGGCAGTCCCATACCATGACAGAACTCATCCTCTTCCGCGGAATCCAAGGCTTGGGCGGCGGGGCTTTGATGCCGATCGCGATTGCTATAATTGGAGACATATTCCCTCCGGCTGAACGCGGCAAGTGGCAAGGACTCATGATGGCGGTGTTTGGGTTCTCCTCCATTCTTGGACCGTGGGCGGGTGGAGCGATAACCGATCACTGGAGCTGGCGGTACGTATTTTATGTCAACCTGCCTATCGGAATTATCGCCCTGATCTTCTGTGCGGTTGCCTTCCCTTCCGTTTATCGACGTGCTCAACATACGATTGATTGGTGGGGCACTACGCTTTTGGTGATTGCAGCCACGCCTATGCTCTTAAGTTTTTCATGGGCGGGTAATCAGTACCCTTGGGGCAATTGGCATATACTCGGGGGATTTGCGCTTTCAGCCGTCGCCTGGTTTTGCTTTATTCTCTGGGAGTTGCATCATAAGGAACCCATCGTGGAACCGCGTCTATTCAAGAACAGTATTTACTCGGTGAGTGTTGTGGCATCCTTTATGGTTTCAGCCGGCATGTTTGGAGCGATTATGTTTATTCCCTTGTTTACCCAAGCGGTTGTGGGCGATTCGGCATCCAATTCGGGGATTGTCCTCACACCCATGATGTTGGGATTTATGGTGTCGAGCATTATTGGCGGGCAAATTATGTCGCGGACCGGACGATATAAGCTGTTAGCCATCATCAGCATGATTGTGGCGATCACGGGGATGTTGTCCTTGTCGCAAATGCATGCCAATGCCCACAACGGTCTCGTGATCCGTAACATGGTGATAACGGGTCTCGGTATGGGAACCATGATGAGTCTCTTTACGATTGTGGTGCAAAACGCTTTTCCATTTCGGATGATGGGTGCGGTGACGGCGCAGTTGCAGTTTTTCCGGTCTATTGGCAGCACAGTCGGTTTAGCGGTTTTTGGATCCTTTGTGACGGCGCGGTTCACCCAGGAGTTGCCAAAAAAGATACCTGCTAGAGTGCTTAGCGTAGTGCCGAAGCAGGATTTGGCCAAGGTCTCCAATCCCTCAGTGCTGCTGACCTCATCGGCCTCTAAAGCACTCGCTTCCAGTTTTGCTCGATTTGGATCGCGGGGCGCGGCGCTGGCTCATGCGCTCTTGCAGGGAGTTCGGGACGCTTTGGCTATGTCGACGGACCGCGTCTTTTTCTTAGGCAGCCTGTTAATGGCAGCCTCGTTGGTGACGCTGTTCTTTTTACGGGAAATCGAGCTAAAAAAAGTAAGTGGGGATACGGCGGTCGTAGCTCCGAGTCCCCGCTTAAATGGTGCCGAAGCTCGTGCCGTGTTGGGGCTGACGTTGGCCCAACGGGCTGACCGGGGTGGGTTTTCCAGTGATGTCGAGCGTGATCGGGCCCGCCGCCTGGCCGCCGACCTTTTAGGACAATATATGGTTTATCAACAGGTGACATCGGTGGGCGAAGCCGAGATGGCCGCGACGTTGCCACGAGTCCGATCGGAGGGACCAGGATGCGTTTAGGGCGCTATGTGACTCAAATAGCAGGAAGCTCCCTCGTAACAGTTTTGGGGCTGTTTTTGGGGGTAAGCCCTTGGCTCTTTGGATTGAATCATGGGGGCCCCTGGTCCTTAGCGACCAAGACTGACTTTTGGAGCGGGATGTTCTTGGTGGTTGTCGGACTGACCACACTAACGTTATATCGTGTCAGTCTGTCTCAGCGGCTTATCGCACTGGGGTATAAAAGCCCGCCAATGCGATTAGATCAAAGCCAGGAGGCCCGTGAGCCAGATGCGAATCTCCAGGAGGACAAGATCAGCGATGATCAGTTGCTGGAACTGGCCACCGCTATTTTGGGCCAAATGCCGACTAGTCATGAAGCAAATCATGGAGACGCGACTTCAAGAGCCGTGGCGGTTTTAGAGGAGGAATCTTCTTCGGTAAGCGAGGATCAGCTTATTCGGGCGGCGTCGCAACTGCTTAAAGAACTCGGAACTGACGAGTCCGAGGCACCTAAGTCGGAGGCCGAACCCGATGGTGAACCGTTGTCCCTTATGAGCGACAGGGAACTGGCGCGGATGGCGCAAGAACTCTTGTTGGAAATTCAAGGGGCCCATGAGCGCGAGCGCAACCTAGTGACAACCGGTCAGGAGGTTTGCGATGAATAGTTCTAAGGGATTTTTCGGAGGCCACCTTGGCCAAGGCCTCCTGTTATTAGGCGGGATATGGTTGCTGATTGCTCCCACCTGGGTAGGCTTTAGCTATCATCGGGTGGCCAGCCGCATCGATGAGTGGGCCGGAGCCGCGGTTATCGTCGTTTCGGGGGTCAGCTTCTTTTTGCAGTGGTCGTTCGGTCTTCGCGATTTAGTCAAGGGGACCAATCTTCCGCGAGATGAAGAGAGTCAATAGGGAGGGGCGCTTGCCGATGATCTGGCGGCTCTCATAGCCATTGAGCATAGCGGCCGTCACGCTTGGCCGAATCGCTTTCACGGCGTCGAGGGACAAATCCACCAGGTCGGCAATCTGAGAGGCGTCCATGCCGGCCATCAGCATCTTACGAGCGGTGTCGACAGCCCCTTCATGCCGCCCTTGTTCGCGCCCTTCTTCACGGGCGCCCTCCATATCCGCAGTGTAGGTCATGAGGCTCTTTTGGCGTTCCTCATACAATTGCCGCGTCCGGGCATCCTGACTTAAAAACTCGAGCGTCGTGAGCGCTTTTTTGATCGCGGGTTCCTGCATCGCTAAGCCCTCCAATCCCTCATGCGTCTGGGTGGTCAAAAACAGCATCCAGCGCACTAACTGCTGTCCAGTCCTACGGACTGGGTGTTCAGCTTGCGCAGTTCCACAAAATGCACTTCCAAGAGATCGGTCAACAGCAGTCCAGTCGCATCGTCACAGAGATGAAAGGTACTGTGATAATAATCGGTCGGCAGCGTGTCAAAGTCCAGCACATTGACCGTCCCGCTGTCACCGGGAGACACCAGTTGGGTCCTAGTTCATGCCTCGCCGAATCGCTTCCACGGCGTCGAGGGACAAATCCACCAGGTCGGCAATCTGAGAGGCGTCCATGCCGGCCATCAGCATCTTACG
>JAJZXX010000113.1:0-6108 GCA_021806205.1 Bacillota bacterium
AACGTTTCATCTATAGTGGTTTAAAGGGGTTGGCGATGATCACGTACTGGACGGTGAGATGTCCTTCGACTGGCTTAGTATTGGGGGACCAGGTTCGTGTCGCCCATCGGCCCTGGCAACGTTTTTGGGGACTCATGGGGACTTCCCAACTGCCATCGGGTCAAGGCATGCTATTCCCGAAGACTAATGCCGTCCACGCATTTTTTATGCGCTATCCGATTCGTCTCGCGTACTTAGACAAAGAGGGTGTGGTTTTGGCCGTTCGGGTCCTAAACCCTTGGCATATTGGACCGATTGTTAAAAAAGCCCGGTATGTGCTGGAACTCCCGGATAATCCATCCACCCGGATTCTTAATCCGGGTGATCGGTTGACCTGGGAGGTCAGCGAAGATTTGATGCAAGATTCCTAATCTAGCCGTTGTCCTGTTGATTAAGCCAGTAGCGGCCAGGCCATAGGGATGGTGCGACTTCTCAGTCGCAAAAAGGTTACGTTCTACTTCTTTTTCAGGCGCCTTAACGGGTGAGACCAATAGACGGTTCGCGGGGATGTCCCTGTGGGACGCCCGAGAAGTGACTCCCACCACTTGTCGTTACTTTGGAAATGTCGTCCCTGTCGTAGGAGAATGACCGCCGTCGCGTGGGTGTCGCGAAGATAGCGACGCACCGAAGGGCGCCACAAAATAGCGGGGAAAGGCTTGGCGGAGATTTTGGCCAAAGACCCGGGCGCATCCAAATGATCCCACGCTGCCACCAGTCGGGGAAATTTGTGCAAGAGAGGATCGGTCGGGCTTAAATAGCCTTCGGCGAGTCGATAGTAAAAGTGATCGCGGGCTTGTATCCAAAGAAGGTTGGTCGGGTGCGCCACATTGTCATAAGGGAACACGAGCAAGACGGGGTGCTTAGGTGCCTGGATCCGCGCTAACACATCCGGAATCGCTCCCCGTTCCCCGGTGTGGGTAGATAGTGCCGGGTGTGGCGCGGGAAGCCACGATAGGCTCAAAAGCAAAAGACCGATGGACAAGACGGTGGGACTGACCACGGAGGTTTTTTGGGATCGAGTCACAGCCCAAGCACTTCCGAGACCAATCGGCCAAAGAGCGATGCCCATGAAACGGGGTAATACCATGTCTTTTAATACGGGCACAAACGCAGCAATAAGTCCCGGTGCCACCATCACGACATGGCCACCCCAGCGGACAAAGGGTCCTAGTGCAATGATGGTGAGAAGAGCCCACCATAGCGTGACCCACTGAGCCGAAAGACGTTCGAGTGGACTCCAAGATGGACGTTCCAATAGCCAATAGAGGGTCCACCCGAAGAAGAAAATGACTCCTAAGAATCCCACATCTTCGTAAGGATTGCCGAACCAGTGGGCACCGGGGGATCTGTGCCATATAGTATTCACCGACCGCCACACGAGGTTTTGCACATCGACGCCAAAGAATCCGGCAAAACGTATGCTGCTCGGCGAGGGCTGACCCGCTGCATGAACTTGGATCCAAAAGAACGGCAGGACTAAGAGCGCAGTGATGCTGGTGAGAACAGCAATCGTCGACCAAACTTCTTGATGGCGAATGTGTCTGGAGGACGCCGGGAGCTTTTTGAAAGAAGGCCGCGCAATCAGGGCCAAGATGAGTGCTACCCACATCATGCAGAATAGCTCTTCGTTGCAAAGCCACTGCAAAAGCCCCAGCACCGAGCTCCAGAAAAGAAAGTTTCGGGTGGTTCTGCGCTTGGTCATCCATTCGATTCCCACCATGAAAAAAAGAAAAATAAAGCCAAGCCACATTAAGTCAAGATGGGCCAGACTTTCCGAGTTCTCATAGGCGGAGAATAGCACCAAGAGGTGACCTAGGGTGCTCCCCCAGAGATTCATCGTCAGGCGGTAAAAGGTCCAAAATGCGACGACGCCGGTTCCGGCCCATGAACCGATCCAAATCACATTGAATACGGTATCGATGGGGATGTGAAGGTACCAGTGCAAAATGCTGAACGGAATGAAGAAAATGGGGACTCCGGTATCCCATAGAATGTTGTTGCCCATGGGACTGGAGGCTAGACGGGTGAGAACTAGGCTCTTGTGATGGGCAATGGCCCACCCCCACCATTTTAAGAACCAGAGATAGATGTACGGGTCATGGGAACGGCCCACGATGTGATGTGGAATAAGGCCGAGGTGCCCCCACCACAAGACCCACCCTAGATCAAATGCTGCAATACCAGAAATAATAAAGGCGGACCGTATCTGCGGTCGGATTGTGGGGGCGGGCTTTGTGTGTAAGGCGGCGATGTAAAACGACATGTTGACAACTCCTAACAACCGCACCCTACAATCTGCTAGGTTTTGGCGGGTTGACGAGTGGCTTTAATCATCCCGTGCTGCCATAATTGCCAGAGTCTCGTGCCATCATTGGGAATGACATGCCAGGGGATGACGTTCCCAATCCACTGAAGCGCCAGAATAAGCACCCATAAGGCGTAATACCGGGGCACGAGGAGACTGCAAATCAGCACGATCACAATTTCAGCGGCGGGTCCCGCCGCCAAGGTCAGGGCGACTTGGCTGATCGACAGGCTATCGACGGATAGGCGAACCCCGATGAGGAATCCCTGACGTTCGACCCCCAGCCATTGTCCCCCCAACAATTTGGTGACCACCACATGGCCAAACTCATGCGCTGCCAACATGGCGCATGCCACGATAAACATGGTAAACACGATATGCAGCATGATAATCCCTCGGTTCGAAGTTATTACTTCTCGGAGAATCTGCCAAATTCCTTCCTAAAGCCGCGCGGTGGTATCTCCAAGAACTTTTTCGTGGATTTAAAGCGATCCTTTCAGTAAGAGCCCTCTCGAACTTGCTCTAGGGCTCTCGTAACGCGGTGCAAGACGTCCGAAGCCTTCAGGCGTGGCTCCTTTGATCAACGGTGTCCGTTGTCGCCTTGCCAAAGGGGGCACCAGCATTGCTTTCGAGACGAATGCCTCCGAATCTTCCGGATTCGGTCGATTTCAGAATGTATGGAGAGATAGGTCGGCCTTAGTGCAAAGATTCCTTAGGAATATTAATGCTTAAGAAGAAGTCAGCAGGGTGGCGGTATCAAAGGCCCGGCCTTTCGGCGAAGCGGTATACTCACGGCGGTTATGGGTTCGGGGCCTGGATAGGCCAGGAGAAATCCTTGCATCCACCGAATCCCCATGTCGCGCGCGGCCCAGAATTCGTCTTGGGTTTCCACACCTAAGGCGATCACGGTGATGTTGAGGCGGTGTGCGAGTGTGACCACACCATCCACCGCAGCCAGGCGGACCGGGTCGGTATTAAGATTTTGGATGAGAGGCCGGCCGATTTTTATGGCGTCGGGTTTGACCGTTACGAGCGCGCTTAAGCCCATGTGCCCGCACCCATAGTTGTCCAACGCAATCGCGTATCCACTCTGCCGCCACTTGAGGATTTGCTGGAGGAGCGGTCTGTTATTCACGATGGGATGGCGTTCAGTCAGTTCCAAGACGATACGGTGTGGTTGGGTGGAGGTGATCGGGACTGTTATATCGCGCGTGTCAATGTTAACGAAAAGCTTCTGGTCGGTCGGTAGGTCGGGCAGGCGCCCCAAGGCGGCTTGGCGCACCTGGGATTCCAGCGGGGATCCCTCGCCGGAACACTCGGCGTCTGCAATGAGGGACAGCGGTGACTGGATCGAAGCTTCCCGCATGAGGGCTTCGTGTGCGATGACGCGCCCTGTCACACCGTCGATGATGGGTTGTAGTGCAGATCGGAAACGCTGGGTCACCGGATCCATCCCTCCTTCGGTCTTTTTACCATTCGCTCGTTTCTGCCGAACTCCTTTTCCGTGATACTGTTTTATTCCTTTGGGGATAAATGATTCCAAGGTTGTGCAGAATTACCAGCGGTGCATGTCGATCAATGGGTGTGGTACCATCGGAATGGGGCAGGAAAGCGAGGTCCAAAATGTCGGAGAGTGTTTTAAACACGGTCAAGCCGCCGTCAAATTGGCTTAAGGCGATGGGCGTCATTGCCGGTCTGGGCATGCTTATCATTAACCTAGTGGGATTTTTGGACGCCCAAACCGGATCGGCTTTAGGATGTGGCAGCGATTGGCCCTTATGCAATGGCCGCTTGATACCAGCCCTGTCTAACGAACATGTGATTATCGAGTTTGCTCATCGCGCTTTAGTAGGCGGCTTTGCCCTGATTGCCGCGGTGTTTTTGATTTGGTCGCTGGTTAGCTACGGTCGCTTCATCGAGGTCAAAGCGCTAGCCTGGCTCGGGATCGGCTTCATTGTGATTCAGTCGGGTCTTGGGGCGATGGCCGTCGTATTTGTCAATCCGCCGCCGGTATTGGCACTGCACCTGGGATTTGGCATGCTTGCTATGATTGGTACGGCGCTTTTGGCGGTGTTTATGTTTCAACTGGACAAAAGGGCGCATGGCCAACCGTCAGGTTTGGCATTTCGGGCTCAACCTTTGTCAAAACGTACCCGGCTTAGCATCATTGGGATTTGGGCTTACACTTATCTTGCCATTTACTGGGGATCCTATGTGGCTTTTCGTGATGCGGGTAACGCGTGTCCTACCTGGCCGCTTTGTAACGGTAAGATCTTTCCGGGGTTTGCGGGACCGGTCGGGTTGGACTTTATTCATCGACTCGTGGCGGTCGGTCTGGCTATATTGGCGGTATTGCTTCTGGTTCATATGAGGAGGTCGGTTAAAGACCGGCGCGATTTAACGCGCGGAGGTTGGTGTTTTCTTCTGACGGTTTTCATGCAAATCGCGTCCGGTGCCAATTTGGCGCTTCATTTGGACACGACCACGCCCTATATGATCCACATTACCACCCTCATGTTCTTGTTTGGCGTTTTAAGCTATCTGGGGCTACAGGTCATGCCAGCCAGTTTGGCCAGTCGTCAGCCCTTGTTACCCTACCGCGAACGGTCATCGCATAGCGTCGGATCCAATAGCGAGTTTCTGGGAGAACCTTAGACCAACGGTTGCCTGGCCGATGCTTTTGCAGAAATGGGTGAGGGTGTTCTATGCGTATTTCGTGTGTGGCATGTGCCCCATCGCGCTAAAATCGACAAGGCGTCGCCATCAGGCCATACCGCAGTATCCCGTTGCCGAGCCATGGTGGTCCATTTCACGATGCTTTCGCGGATAGGAAGGCTTTCGCTGTCGGCATCCCCTAGAATTTTTTCAAAGAGTTTTACGGTCCCGGGATATTCGTTCTTAGACCAATGTACGAAAGCTGCGGCCAGCCAGATAGCGATTTGCAGTCGGTGCTGGTGGCTCTTTCGCCAGGGGATCTCTAAAATTTCGTGGGCTTCAAAAAAGTGACCGTCCACCATGGCCAGGACGTAGGCCCCCCACGGATCTCTCCTCCTGTCAGACTGCATGACCGCAGAGCCCGACGGCGTGGCGATGGAGTGGGGTAAACCGATCAAGACGGAGCGGGACGTTCATCGTGGGGATCCACCTCCCATAAGGCCCGTTCGCGTTGAATGAGGCGCGGTATGATGCGACGTAAGACGATGTCTTGGAAATAGGCTGTTTGACTATGCCTGTCAAAACTTTCTTGATCACGATAGGCTTCGTAAAGAAGAATGCGATTGTCCGCATCTAAACTCTGGTGAGCCCGGTACATCAGACATCCTGGCTCGTTTTTTTGCACGAATTGCGTCATGGTCCATATGTCCTGCCAAATGGCCTCCCGATCCTCCGGTCGTATGGTATAGACAGCCGTCAATACGATCATAGCCCCGCCCCCCATGCGATTTTATCCCCTATCATAGGGGTACGGCAACGATTCCTTGAACTTCGGGCCATAAGCGAGAATTTCAAGATGGGGTTACAGGGCATTGACTTTCTCCAGGATCTTGTTCCTGCTGGGATTCGCGTACATCAGTATCGTATGAATATTAGTGTGTCCGGCAATTGCGACGAATTCATCAAAATACAGCGCGGCGGATACCTCGGCGTTCAGGCCGGAGAGGATCCGCGCTGTATTTTGAATGACGTTGTCTGATTGAATTCCTTTGGCCACGAGATATTCATTCCAAGCCTGGAGACCGGCCATGCGGACATTGAAGGTGGCC
>JAJZXX010000113.1:6208-9962 GCA_021806205.1 Bacillota bacterium
TACCTCGGCGTTCAGGCCGGAGAGGATCCGCGCTGTATTTTGAATGACGTTGTCTGATTGAATTCCTTTGGCCACGAGATATTCATTCCAAGCCTGGAGACCGGCCATGCGGACATTGAAGGTGGCCGCACTCAGGTGTTGCCGATTTAAATCGTCTTTGTATTTCGCCACGTTTTCGGCAAACAACTGGAGGGTGCTTTACTATACCGAGATGAGAACCAAGTGAGGTATTTGTTCACGGATGTAATGTACGACGTAATCGTGTTGAGGGATTTACCCTGCACGGCCAGGTGTTGTCGAAATCCCTGATCGACGTCATCGATTGACAAATTATGGGTCATGGAAATGTCGCCTTCTCTTTATGTTTCATTATACCATCGTGAGGATGGCTCGCGGACTGGAAGGTGGACCCGCGTGACCACTGGACTGGCTGGTCGGTCCCCCAGCGCACAGCACGCAGCGCCTGGCGTTGGTGGTCAATAATTCGCGGTTCTTGATTTTCCCCTGGATTCACATCCGTTACTTGGCCTCCAGTGTCTTAGGACTGCTGGACCGCCAACTCCCGGCCGATTGGGCGGCCCGCTATGGCTATCGCCCGGTGCTCTTGGAAACCTTTGTGGAACGCGACCGATTTGCCGGGACGAGCTACCGCGCCGCTCGCTGAGCCCTAATTGTTCGGCGCGTACCGGGTTTACCGAATATGTACAGTTTTTCGATGGCGACATTGACCAAGTCAGATGGCTCATCTTTAATTAGGGCAACGTCAGTCATGGCATTTAACATGACTTCTCAGGTTTCCCCATCAAAAAATCGGATACCTAGGTAATCGCGAATCAATGCCCGATGACGTTTATGCGTACCGGATTCGTGGTATTTGCTCCAGTTGTCCGCAGGGATTCGAGGAATTCCCGCGGATTGGGCAATATGCTGGATGATGACCGCAGGAATCTCGGTAAGGGGAACAAAATAACCAATCCGTTGAGATATTTTAAGCAGGACCAAGAGACCCAGGTGGGCCACATCGCCTCGCGTATTTTGTGCCGTCCATACCAATTCTCCGGGCGTTGGCGTATAGATTTCATGTAACTCTTTCTGTAAGTAGCTACTTTTCAGTCTTGGATAAGCCGTTTCTCGAACACTGGGCAACTCTTTAACCCCATTTGACGACGTGGTTTTTCTAGAAGGCACGGACTCTATTTCAGGCTACATAACGGATTGGACAGGAAGAACTGTAAGACTGTCGGTACGGTGTCGAGCATCAGAGTTCCGTACGTTAGGGGTTTTCTTGTCCGCCCTCAGACGTTCCGACATCCACCTGAAGCGGGCGGACTATATTTATCCGGTTGCATCATGGAATTGATCTTTAGCCTTTCCAAAGTTTCGTTCATGACGGGCTTCTTTAGCCATTAAACCCATCCCTACAAATTTAATTACCCCAAGTAACCAAAAACGTCAGCCTAGATGTCCTTGACCCATCACCAACATGAAAGCCAACGGGGCCAACGTGGCGGATAAATCGAAGGAGGACTGTGCAATGGTATTGGCTGCGACGAGTTCGAGTGGATCGTGTTTATCATTGTCAGCTCGCAACCGATGACGAAACTTTTGAGCATTGCCGACCATGAGTCCTAACCCAATCATAGAGAATGCCAAAAGCAGGGCGTATAGGCGTTTGAGCGCGACGTGAGTTAAAATCACGATACCCAGAATCGGTGCCACGACCAAATGGAGCGATAAGGTTAACGAATACGAACGGAGATTTCTTTCACGGTCAGCTTCCGGTGATAATGGACCCATCAAAGATAACGAATGTGGCATTATTAAAGCCGAAGACACTCCGGATAAAGCGACGGCTCCTAAGAACTCACCAAATGATTGACTCCATAGAGCTCGGATAAGGGGCAAACTTAAAGGAAGAAATCCCATGGTGATAACGCGGGGAACGTCATGCAAGTTAACCCGTACGCTGTACCCGAACCGTACAATCATCGTCACAACCGCATAGATTAACGTTGTCAAGCCAATTTCGCCCCTAAACTGTGCGCATACAAGGGATTATTGGATTGCATCATGGACTCATTGCTGGTCGCCGGATGAGTCCAAAACACCGCCGATCCAGAGAGGGACTACATGCAAAAAGAGCAACGGCGACAACTCCAAATCTGAACGCACGATGCTCTGTATAACCTTCGCATGTCCTCGTGGCCGGAACTTTGGATACAGTATGCATCCCGCCGCCGCATGCTATACTGAGAGGAGAGAGAAGGGAATGCCGATGTCGGACAACGACAAGACCCCCAGAGTGCTCGACGCGGACATTCCACCGTCGTGGGGCTTTCACCTGCTTCAAGAATTGCACCGAATGGAAGATAAACTGGAAGCCAAGATTGATACGACGAATGCTCGCATTGATACGACGAATGCTCGCATTGACGCGCTCGATACGAAGTTTGATCAAAAGATTGACGCGTTCGACGCGAAATTTACGCAACGCATTGATAATCTTCAGTATTGGTATTGGGCGACGCTGGCGGTCATCATTGTCGGTTTTGTCACCGTACTGCTTGTCCACCCTTAACGCGGTCTCCGACCGCGCAGTAGTCTCCCTGATTTCATAGCATGGCGCAGCCCGCGGGATGACGGGCTGAGGTTGGTGTATCGTTCCGCGCCGCCATCCCCAACAGGCCAAGTTGTGGGATGCAGGGCGAATCGCACCGGTGGTACCGCGTGGCGCATGTGCCCCCAGGCCATTGGGACCGTGCAGCCCTTCAGGAGGGGCCCTTCCCTGATAACGCGACCACGCTAAACGGAACGGGAGTGGGGGGCACCTGCGGCCCGGCGCCATGATCTGTTGTGGTAAGGCGAAAACTATCGCACGCAACACGCGCTCATGACCCGGCGTGGACCTCCGTGTTGGCGCGTTGGGCGCGTTTTTTCCTTTACCAAAATCGGGCGTAAAGCCCCGGCGTTCACGCCTGGGGATAGAATAGAAGCCCGTTGGCTCGTGAGGGCAGTGCTGACGCATGAGTTGTGAAAGGCTGACTAGGCGTGGCCGGCCCAGAAAAGTTTTTCCGTAACAGGGCTGGTAATTTGTCGACGCGTTTGAGATGATAACAGGCTCATTCTCAAATCGTATAATGGTTAAAACATTAGCCCGTGAGATCCCCCGCAGTGAGGACATTATAGGCATTGAGCAACTCGATCCCGGCGCGCCCGTCGGCGCGTCGATGTTTCATTTTAATGCGGCTGTTGACACCTTCGAGCGGTCCGTTAGGCAACGCGCTAAAATAAATTTACCCTATGCAAAAGGTCGTACCAGTGTGGAATGTTGTCCCCACGAACCTATGGGGGGGCATGGTCAGGTGTATACCGGAGATATCGAAGAGCAGTTACGGCAGAAGTTTCAGCGGGTGGGTCCGTTCCTGAATGAAAAGGTGCGCCGGTTGGTGGTGGCCAGCGAGGCGATGGCGTTGGGTTATGGAGGGATTGCGATGGCGGCCCGGGCGACCGGTCTGTCGGAACCCACGATCCGTGCGGGCATCGGGGAGTTGGCCCAGCCGGACGCGGTCCCGCGCGATCGCATCCGCCGCCCCAGCGGGGGACGCAAAACGGTGACGGACCGGGATCCGGCGGTCTTGGCGGATTTGGACCGCCTCATCGCCCCCGCGACGCGGGGGGATCCCGAAAGTCCGCTCCGGTGGACGTCCAAAAGTCTGATCAAACTCGCGACCGAGTTACAAGCCCTGGGGCATAC
>JAJZXX010000083.1 GCA_021806205.1 Bacillota bacterium
TGTGGGGTCTGGCATGATCGCGATCGCAATGCGGCGCAGAACATCCTGCAACGGGCGTTGGTCGGCTAACACACGATGTTTCGGGCTCGGACGGAGCCGTCGGGGAGCGGCCGGAGAACACGCCACCGCCATGAACCGAGAAGCCCCACCAGTACTCGCTGTAAAGCTCGCTGGCTTTCAGCCGTGGGGAGTCGTCACCATCTCAGGATAGTCAACCTAGGGCCGTCACTATGGTAGTCTAAGGAGTGACTTGACTGTGTGCGATTGTAGTGAGCCATGGCTGTGGCAGGGCGGCTGGGGTACATAGGAGTTGAATATTTGGTCAATAAAAAAGTGGAAGGGGCGCGGCACCATTCGCGCGGTCGGTGGTGGTGGTACGGAGCGGGGAGTGTTTTAGTCGCCCTGGTTGTGGCGTTTTTGGCGATCCCGGGGCTGATTCTTTACCATCAAGTCACGGCGGTGCGATCCCAGGTCGCGCGTCTTGAAGAGGCTAATCGGGCTCATAACTTTACGGCCATGGTCCGCGATGCCAAGCCCATCGAAACCGAAATGGGGAACATCGCAGGCACTCTGGGGTGGATGCCATATTGGCGGATTGTTCCGGGTATCGGAGGGAAGTACCGCGATGGTGAGATGGCTCTGGAGGCTATCCGGGAGGGGTTCCAAGGACTGAATCTCATGGTTCCGGCGCTCTCTAAAGTTGCACCTCTGGTGGGGTATAAGAGTGGGAACCTCAGGCCGAGCCAAATATCTGGTCATGGCAAGTTGTCGGCTCTGCTTTCCGCATTGCCCATCCTGGTACCTGACCTCAAACGCGCCTACCCGGACTTTGTCAAAGCCTCTGACGCCTTAGATCAAGTGCATCCTGGAGACTTCGGTGGGTTTCTAGGTCCGATTGGCGCAAAGTTATTGACGGCTCAGTCTTTGTTAGCCACGGCGGTCAGGAATATCCCTCTCATCGACCAGTCGAGCCAAGCTTTACAAAATATCTTAGGTGACCCCAATCCCAAGCGCTACCTCCTGGTTTTTCAAAACAGCGGAGAACTCCGGTCTACCGGAGGATTTATGACAGCCTATGGATTTGTGACGCTGAACCATGGTCATCTTGGCCCCGTGACAGAGCAGAATATGTATCTCTTAGATGCCCGAGTGACTTATCGACCCCCGGCTTCTACGGTCATTGGTACGTATCTACCCGTCCTGTACTGGCACTTGCGTGACGCTAACACGTCGCCGAACGTCCCGACTACCGTGTCCTATATTAAAACGTTTTACGAGTCCATACCCGGAGTGCCTCGGGTGAATGGAGTCATTTTTATCGATACCTGGTTCGTGGACAGTCTCATTGGGGATGTCGGAGGCATTACCGTACCCACGCCCAAAGGGCCCGTATCGCTCAACCAGAAAAATGCCAACCTCAAAATGGAATTTATGGCTGAGGCTCAGGGATTGCCGAACAATATGCGTAAAAAGTTTATCGGCACCATGATGAAGTCGCTGCTTCACCAGGTCTTTCATGCGCATGGATCCGAATTGGCTCGTGTCGTGAAAACGGTTGAACAGAGTCTAAACAAGAAGTTTATTTTATTAAACTTCAATAACCCGCGAGATGAAGCGATGGTGCGCCGCTACCACTGGGGCGGGATTATGGATCGTCACGTTCGGGGGGACTATCTCTCGATTGTGGACGAAAATCTGTTGGGTCATAAGGATAACTATGTGATGAATTACCATTTGTCGACCCGCATCCGTCGAGTCGGATCCCGCTATCAAGAGACCGCTAGCATTACCTATCGAGATCCCGCCATCGATACGGGCGCTCTCTTTGTCCCGTATCGGTCCTGGGTCCGGTTTTATGTGCCGGTGGGGTCGACGCTCATCTCTATGACCGGCAACGATGGGATTCCCTACCAGAGTTACGTCAATACCACGGTGAACAAGACTGTTTTTGGCGGGCATGAGAATTTGCCGGCACGCACCAGTCAAAGCCAACCGGTTGCCACCAATACGGTCACCGTGACCTATTGGCTACCGCCCCATCTATCGGTCAAACGGCTTACGGTACAGTTGCAACCCGGTGTCAATCATCAGACCTTAACGGTGATGCGGGGCTCCTATCGAAAGACCGTGCCCTTCACGCATGACATGGTCTTTCACATGGGCTCCTAAGACCCAATCGGTTTGGGCAGTAGCCCGCGAATTCCGAAGAGGTTAGCAGTTGTTCAAGGGCTCTCCTGGCTTGTCTTGGGGCCACACGGGTGTCCGACTGGAACATTTTGGGGCGAAAACCCTGGGGGTTATGGCCTTGTCAGCGGCTTTAGCCTGCATTTCGCGCCCTCGCACAAAGCTTGAGACTAACCGGATGGTACTGCGTCCTGGGGGGAGGTGGCGCACACTCAGCATCTTGGCCGTGGTTTTTTGCCGTTGCCATTATTCTTGGGATGGGTTCATATTGCATTATCCAGTGAGTGGCTTGGACGAGCTATGCTTGTATTGGCGAGGTTGGCGGTTTCAATAGCGGGTGTGGGTTTAGAGGTTTTTCAACGGGATAAGCTGGTTTTGTGACCCCAGGGATGATCCTTAAGAACTCAGACGGCTACGGAAGTTCCATCTCTGAAGCGTTATTAAGGCTCGCCCCCTTGAGTTCCTCCATGGCTTTGGTGGCTTGGTGCTTTTGACTTTCGTAGACCAAGTGGACTAGGCTTTTCAGTTCTTTCTCGTTTAAGAGCGACACATAGCTCCATGGGCCGAGATTGAGTCGGACTGACTGGTTATTCGATGAATCACCTTCGCCTTGGCCGTCTTGGACCTCGGTTTCGACCGATAAGGTGGGGTACTGCCCGGTGATATGAAAGTCTGTTATTTTCATGAACGTCGCCTCCCGGTTTAGTGTTCGGTTTAGTGTTCAATATAAAGACGGGTTTATACGCAAAAGAATAGCCGCGGGTCAAAGGAAATTCGGCTACACTATGTCGAAGGGATCACAGAGGACGGGAACCGAGCAGTGGGGGGTGTTCCGGCTGAAGATTTTAGGACGGAGAGGAGCTAACATCAAGATGGTCAGACAGCCTATGGCATTTTTCAAGGGAGAACTGGTCCCGCTAAAAGAGGCCAATGTGAACATCACGACCCATGCCTTCAATTACGGCACGGCGGTGTTTGAGGGATTGAGAGCTTACTGGAATGCGGACCACGAGGAGCTTTACATTGTCCAAGCCGAGCCACACTTTGCGCGATTAGTGCGTTCGGCCCGAATTCTGCGTATTGATGTTCCTTTTACAGCAGGGGAGTTAGTGTCCCACACCGTGTCTTTATTGCGTGCCAATGCGTTTCGGGAGGATGTCTACATACGGCCGTTGGCGTATAAATCTGATGCGGCGATTAAGGTGGGGCTGTCTGGTATCGCAAGCGCTTTTGGCATGTTTGCGGTTCCAATGGGGGACTATGTGCCCACAAAAGGCATCAACGTGGCGGTGTCTAGCTGGAGGCGGATTTCCGACAACATGATTCCGTCTAGAGCGAAGGTCTCGGGTGCATATGTCAATGCAGCCCTCTCTAGCGATCAAGCCAAGTCAGACGGCTACGATGAGGCGATCATGTTGGGCGATGACGGCCAAGTATCGGAGGCCAGTTCGTCTAATCTCTTTATGGTGCGCCAGGGAACTTTAATTACACCGCCCATCACAGCGGACATTTTAGAAGGGATTACCCGTCAGGTCGTGATGGAGCTAGCCGAGGAGCTAGGCATCCCGCAAGTCGTACGGCCGATCGACCGGACTGAGCTTTATGTCGCCGACGAGTTGTTCTTGTGTGGGACCGGGGTGCAACTGGCAGGCATCATTTCCGTGGATCGCCGCCCGATCGCCGATGGGCGGACCGGCCCGATTACCCAGACCATTCAACAGGTGTACTTTGACTTGGTTCGGGGTCGTTCCGACCGCCACTGCGATTTTGTCACACCTGTTTATGAAGGGCCTTAGCGACTAACTCGGCCACTGTTGCAGAGCATGAGGGTTGGCCCCTTGGAATCCTAATAGGGGTAGGCCTTGCATGATCCGCTGGCGTTCCGCGAGTGTGATAATGAGACCCACATGAGAGAACAACTGTGGAAAATTACCGCGTACGTTGCCTGTGAAGGGATCGACATGTTCTCCGAACAAGCCTAACGGCGTTGCCAGCTCAACGTGACGATCGATCACCCGATCGGCTTCATTGAGTCGGTTAAGACGCATGAGGACACGCGCGTACCAGAAGCCAGCCAGAATGAAGGGGTGGCGGGCTTGCCCCAGGTCGTCTTCGCGGTATCGGTATACGAAGTCATCGGACACTAGGCTGGATTGGACCGCCTGCAATGTCGCCTGAAACGCGGGGTGGTCGGGTGGCACAAAGTCGTATAACGGCAATGTGAGCAACGCCGCATCCGTCGACGGACTGCCGGGTCTTGGCAAGAACGAGCCCCCCAATTGCGCTTGTGACAACATGGTCTCGCGAATTCGTTCGGTTGTGCGCCGCCAGCGCTCGGTGCGGTCGGCATAGCCCATCGACTCGGCCAGGCGTCGGACGCATTCGAGGCCGACCCAGTTCATCAGGCGCGAATGAGTATGATGACCGCGGATGGTCCGGTACTCCCATAAGGACGCGTCTTGTTGCGACCAGGTGTGCCGCATCCACTCTGCTAAGGCCTCAATGGCCCACCAGTAGTGATTCAGCCATTCGCGGTCCGGTCGCTGTTCGTGAAGGTGATAGATTAGCCAAAGGACACTGCCCGCTAAGTCCAATTGCAACTGGTGGACTGCGCCGTTGCCCGCGCGTGCCGGACGGGATTCCGCATGTCCCGATAACCACATTAAATCTTGCTCTCCGTCCGGCAAAGTGCCGTCTACCCGCAAAAATGGAGACGGGAAAACCCGTTCGGTCGGAGATACCGAATCCAGTAAGAATTCGGCAATGCGCCGTGCGCCGGTGGTGTTGCCGGCCATTAGGAGAGCTTCGCCCGCATATGCGCTATCGCGTATCCAGACGTAGCGGTAGTCCCACTGCCGAGCCTCGCCCGGTGATTCCGGTAGAGAGGTCGTGGCAGCGGCGATGGGGGCGCCGGTGGGGCGAAAAGTGAGAGCCCGAATGATTTGGAGGCTGCGATCGTATAAGTCCGCATGCGGTCCGTGATAGGGTTGGTGAGTCGCCGTCCAATAAGTGGCAGTGTTGGACCACTGGCGGTCAAAGTCATTGGGAATAGGCCGATTGAGCCAGCGCAGATCCGCGGGCTGTTCGGTAACAATCCGGATGACGACCGTCGCTTCACCGGGGGGCAAGATCCACTGATCCACTCGGCCAGAGCTCTGGGAATGGCCGTGGATGATGAGTTGAGCTATTTCCGGCCCATGGGGATTTTGATAGCGCATGCCGCTTGGGTGGGGATAATAGGCCGGTCGTACCGCCCCATACCCAAACGATGGGCGACAGGTGAGCCTTAGCGGAACGCCCGCTCGACACTGCATCCATATAGCGGTGCGGCCGACACTCATCCAGGTGCGTACTACCGCTTCCTGGTTGCCAACCATAAAGTGGGTCTCCAGACACAGCCCATCCGCCAAATAGCGCTGTTCGACGCGGTCATACTGGTCAGGTTCGAGGCTTAAGTAACCGCCCGAATGCTCATCCAATAATCGACCAAAAATCGTAGGGCCATCGAACCTGGGAACCGGAAGCCAATCGATAGCTCCGGTCGGACCGGCTAAGAGGGCGGTCATGCCGTTGGCCAAAACTGCGTAAAAGGATTTCATTAAGTCACGCCTTTGCCGGGTGTGGGTTACATCGTTATTCAGAATAGGCACTCGGTTCTAAGTTGTCAAAGCCTAAAGGACTGAAATTTTTACCGGGCCTGGTCGTCACCATATGTCGCCTGCCTCAAAACGTGCGGGTATCCCGGGGGCAGGCGGTCTTTAAAGTCAACGAACCCGGGCCGAAGGATGTTACGGCGACCAAAGGGTGATCGTGGGGTTCCAGATACGAAGTGAGGCAAAAAAAAAGCCCTGATCGGTTCAGGGCTTTCGATTACACGACTGCGGCGGCTTGCTTTTTGCTGCTCTCCACGCACTCAGGGCAAAACCGTGCTTGGCCTGTTTGTAGAACGTCGCGTGAGGTTAGGGGTTCACCGCAAGCCTGGCAAAGACCTACTGTTTCGTATGCTAAGGCATGACGCATATTCGACTCACCTCGTTTTCGGAATTCTTCTATTGATAGCGTAATTATAACAAACTTGCTTGAGAATGTGAACACTATCACAAGCTTTCCAAAAAAATTTTTTGTGAGCCACGAATTTTCTTCCTTGCCATTCTCTTCTAAGTTGGGTAGGGTGATCGAGAGATGTATTGTGGTGAAGGTCAACCCCCCGGCTTTAGGACGGAACTTACGAAACGCCATCGGTTGACCGGTCAATGTTCTCGGAAAGAGATCCGCGTTCCTGTGGTGCAGACCTTGGGGCGGATCTCAGCTCCAAGTGCTCTGGTTCGCCGTTAAAGGCGAGCTCGGGATAGTACGGGCGGTGCGCCAAGGCGACGCGACCCATGGGAACCTTGGCGGGGAGAGATTCCGGGTGACCGGAATGTCACCAGCCCCGTAAGGGTCCAAGAAAGAAGGGCTGCATCATGGGGTTCGTTGTGGATCAGCACAGAAACCTGCTCAGACCGTGCACGGAAAAACGCGCTGGTTGCTTCGTGAGCGGGGCCGCGCCCGGGTTCCCAAAATCGCCCTGTTCACCATCCGTGTGGTGGACCGACGGCACGAAGACTCTGTGCTCCAAGATGTGCGGCTTAAGCTCGATCCCGGGTCCAAGACCACCGGCGTTGCCATGATGATCGAGGGGCCCTGGGGCACAAAAGTTATTTTTCTCCGCGAAGTTATCCACAAACCGGGGACGAAAACGCGATTGGATCCCCGAAGCACCGAGATCTTCACCGCTTATTATGATGAATACCAGAAAGAAAGGGGCACTGGGTTGTTAAAAGGAAAGAAGGCCTTGGTCACTGGCAGTTCCCGTGGCATTGGGCGGGCTAGTGCAATTGCTTTCGCCCGGCAAGGCGCCGATGTGGTGGTGCACTATCGACGCCAAGCAGCCGAAGCTGAGTCAGTGGCCCAGGAGATTCGATCCCTGGGACAAGAAGCACTCGTAATTCAGGCCGAATTGGAAAATGTTGATGCGGTTGACGCACTATTTGACACGATTCAGGAGTCCTGGGGGACCTTGGACATCTTTATGGCGAATGCGGCAGCATCAGCTTTCAAGCCGGTTTTGGAACTGAAGCCGCATCATTTAGGGCGAACCTATCAGCTTCTCGTCGACAATTTCGTGCTGTCGGTGCAACGTGCGGTCGCTTTAATGCCGCAAGGCTCCGGACGCATCATTACGATAAGCGGGCACGGCGTGCATTACACCTTGCCGCGTTATGGCAACATTGCCTCGGCGAAGGCTGCCATCGAGACCTTGACGCGATACCTGGCGGCCGAGTTGGGCCCGAGGCAAATTACGGTTAATGCCATTGCCCCGGGCGTTATCGGGACCGAATCGGAACGATTTTATACGGGCGAGAAGTTGGCCGAATTCGATCAAGCATGTCGGCGATCGACACCGCTCGGTCGGGTGGGTGCTCCTGAAGAGGTGGCAGACGTGGCTGTGTTTTTGGCCAGCGGATTGGCAAGATTTGTAACCGGCCAGGTATTAGTGGTGGATGGGGGTCTCACACTAACGTCGGGCCCATTTCAAGAGGTTTTTGGGTCGATCGACTAAAGAGGTTATGGGGGGCGACGAGGACGGCTGGAAAAGCGAGCGAATTTCCCACGCATAGAATTCTTGACGACAGTGGTCAGTTGGTGGGGGACCGGTCCCAGGTGAGCGATGACGAACTGAAGGACTTTTACCGCTGGTTAGTCACCTTGCGGTTATTGGACCAGCGCGCCTGGAACTTACAGCGTCAAGGACGGATCGGTACCTACCCACCCTATAGCGGCCAGGAAGCGTGCCAAGTCGGCACGGCGGCCGCATTGGAACCGGAAGACTGGATTTGCGCAAGCTATCGAGATTGGGCCGCACTCGCCTATCGCGGGGTGCCATTATCTTACCCCTTGCTCAATAGCATGGGCCATCCCGATGCCGGTAAGATTCCCGAGAGTATTAATGCGTTGCCCGTGCAAGTGGTGATTGCAGCTCAGACCCTGCATGCTGTGGGATTGGCTTGGGCGTCCCAACTCCAAAATCAGGACCGCGTGGCGGTCGCCTTTTGTGGGGATGGGGCTACATCCCAAGGCGATTTTCATGAGTCGCTCAATCTGGCCTCGGTTATTCAGGCACCGGTCATTTTTGTGGTGCAGAACAACCAATGGGCGATTAGCATGCCGGTGTCTCGGCAAATGCATAGCAAGACGATTGCGCAAAAGGCGTTGGCCTACGACATCGAAGGCATTCGGGTTGACGGGAATGACATTATCGCCGTGTATCAAACGGTCAAAAAATTGGCAGCCCAAGTGCGTCAGGGGGGTGGCCCGGTACTGATTGAAGCGGTGACTTATCGGCTGGGCGCGCATACCACGGCTGATGATCCCACCCGGTATCGTTCCCAAGAGGACGATCGGCGGTTGAGCCAAGGCGAGCCGATTGGTCGATTACAGCGATATTTACGGGATGCTGGGTTAATGTCTGACCAAGACTTCGCCGCCGTTGATGAAAACGCCAAGACCAAAGTCGATGAGGCGGTCGAAGCCGCCGAGGCGTACCCCAAGAGCGATCCCGAGTCGGTATTCAGCCACGTGTACGCTGAACTGAGCGAGCCCCTTAAAGATCAACGGACCGCCTTTCGCCAAACCGTGCAACCAGGGGGTGCCAAGCTTGGCTAAATTGACCATGATCCAGGCCATTAATCAAGCTCTGGGGATCGCTATGGAGCGGGATGAGCGGGTGATGGTGTTAGGAGAGGACGTCGGTAAAAATGGCGGTGTATTTAGGGCTACGGAGGGACTGTGGGAGCGATTTGGTGACCATCGGGTGGTGGATACCCCCCTGGCTGAATCGGCCATTATAGGGAGTTCGGTGGGACTGGCCATCGGCGGCATGCGTCCGGTGGCGGAGATTCAATTTTTTGGATTTATTTTTGAAGCAATGGATCAGATCGGGACGCAGGCGTCCCGAATTCGGTTTCGGTCGCAAGGACGCTATCACGTGCCCCTGGTGATTCGGGCACCATTCGGGGGTGGTGTGCGTACCCCCGAAATCCATTCCGATAGCATCGAGGCGTTTTTTGCCCATATGCCCGGTCTTAAAGTGGTGATACCGGCCACTCCCTACCAGGCCAAAGGGTTGCTGCTGTCCGCCATTCAAGATCCCGATCCGGTGCTCTTTCTCGAACCGATGCGTCTATATCGGGCGGGGCGAGAAGAGGTGCCGGACGACTGGTACGAACTAGATCTCGGCAAGGCGCGCATCACACGCCCCGGCGATGCGGTTACGCTCATTGCCTGGGGCCCGATGGTGCCCGTCGCCGAACAAGCGGCCGACCGGGCAGCCGTCGACCACATCTCGGTCGAGGTGATCGATCTGGCGACGTTAAATCCCCTCGATACCGCTACGATTATCACCAGCGTTGAGAAAACCGGCCGGGCGGTGGTGGTGCACGAGGCAGCCCGGAGCGGAGGCTTTGGAGCTGAAGTGTCCGCACAAATTCAGGAGCACGCCTTTTTATCGCTGGAGGCACCCGTGATCCGGGTCACGGGCTACGACACCCCGTTCCCCGTGCCGTCGATTGAGGATTTTTGGCTTCCCGATGCGGATCGGCTGTATCAGGCGATCCAAGCCGCGATCCGTTACTAAATCGAATCAGCGGCAGATCCGGCATAATCCTGGGGGCGTGGCCGGAAAGGTAGGAGGCAGTATGGCGCATTATGAGTGGAAGTTGCCAGACGTGG
>JAJZXX010000156.1 GCA_021806205.1 Bacillota bacterium
AAAGAGCATCCAAGTGACTAAAGTCGAATAACGCCGAGACCGGGTACGCCGACGGCTACGCGAAAGGCTCATTCTCAAATAGTAGTGCAGTAATGGGCCTCTCGAAGGTTCCACAGTCGCATTAAAATGAAACGTCGACGCGCCGGCGGGCGCGCCGGGATCGAGTTGCTCAATGCCTATAATGTCCTCACTGCGGGGGATCTCACGGGATAATGTTTTAGTCATTATACGATTTGAGAATGAGCCCGCGAAAATGCTTAGGCGTTCGCAAGACCGGCAATAATGGCCGCGGCCATATTAATGGGCATCGGCATGTCCTTCAGCCTTTTGGTATTCTATGCGTATTGCTGGGAGAATGGCCAAATACCCTCATCGCCAGAGAAAGGCGGCGTGATCCATCGAGAGGCTTATTACGGTGGCAGTGCTCTATCAATTCGGGTTACCACCCACTATCGCGAGCATTCCAAAACCGATGAATCTGGGGGATACCGCGATAGTGGGAGCGATATCGCGTACGCGCTCTACCAGCGGGGCTGGAACATCGCTACACCCAAAGATGCACCGGATCCATCCCACGAAAGCGACTGGGTGTTTGCAGATACCAGGGACGGCATGGCCTTAGCCCACGAACGCGGGGCCAACACCTTTTGGACCAATACGGTTTTGTATGAGGACCATCCCATTGACGACCTCGCCTTTGACCCTTATCGAATTGGTCAGGCCACCACGCTCGCGCTTATCGTGGAAAACAAGGCGGTGATGGAAGATTGGCTGACTCAGCGGGGTTTTTCGGCGGTCGAGCACGATCTCCTATCGGTTAGTGATGCCGCAATTCCGCCCGGCCCTTTTCCGCTCGTGGTCAAGCCGGTGCGTGGACGCGGCAGCCAAGGAGTCGCCTGGGTAAAGACCGTCCAAGAGTTTCGCCGCGTCATGCATGAGTGGCCCAAAGAACTATACGGCGGTCACGCCTTGGTTGAGACAGCGCTCCCCGGTCAAGAAATTACGGTGGCGGTGATGCCCCAGGGGCGATATAGCCTAGGTGGGCGGTGGGTGGTCAAAGATCGCGTCTGGGCGCTCCCCCTGGTTGAACGATTTTCCCAAGTGGATGGCATCATGCCTTATAGTCGCGTGGTGCCGGTTTTGGAGAATAGCCGGGTGATCGTGGAGGCGGCGTTAAACTATCGGGACATAATAGGGGAGTGTGTAGGTGCCGGAGAAAGCCTTGGCATCCGTGCCCCGATTCGCATTGATGCACGGATGGACGAAAGCGGCCGGTTTCGTATGTTTGACGTCAATATGAAACCCAATTTTACGGGACCGGGTCGTCCCGGCCGCGAGAACGCCGTGAGTCTTATGGGGCTGGCCGCCCAAGCAGTTGGCTGGGATTACAGGGATTTAGTCGAGAATGTGGCCGGTCAAGCCTGGAAACCGAGTCGGTAGACCGGAAAACACAGTGGGTCTCCGGCCCACCTGGCCTTACCAAGGGGTACCCTGGGGCTTGGGTTGCCTGGACGTGGCGTGCCAGGTATTCTTTTCATAAAGAAACGGCTAGAAGTCGGTAACCGACAGGTGGTTCGTCTATGCAAGAGGTCTTGTGGAAAAAGTACGCGGTAGGGCTTAGCATCATAGGGATATCGGGTGTGGTGTTGGCTGGATGTGGAGTCGCGAAAGCGAGCCCTTCTGCCCAGGCACCGCCCGCATCCAGTACGTCGACTCGTCCTTCCGCATCGGTCACGAGTAAGAGCACCGCTTCTTCCACGCCTTCCTCGTCAGCGTCTGGTGTTCTGGCGCCGACGGCCACGGTATCGGTAACCAATCCTTCAAACATCGCTGCTTGTCTTGCCAGCAATCTATCTTTGAGTATGGTATCGCGAGTAATCGGGGCGGGTACTCACATTCGGGTATATGCCTTGACCAACCGGGGCACGTCGGTCTGTACATTGTTTGGGTATCCCAGCGTAGACCTTTTTAACGCACAGGGGCAACTCATGACGACGGCAGTGTCTCATGTCACGGATCAGCAAAATGTGGTGATGTTAAAACCCCATGGGAAAGCCTGGTTTGTACTGCAATATCCCGATTCCCAAGGTTTTTCGGCGAAGGCCTGCCCAGCCTCCGCCAAACTGGAAGTCGTTCCGCCCGAGTCCACGAGCTCCTTGGTCATCAGCGGGGTGGGGGGGCAGATTCGGGCCTTTGGTGGCACCCGCGCCGCGCCCTCGTGCGGTCAGTTGGAGGTCCAGCCGGTGACCCCACCGGGTGCCCGGCTAAGTCCTTGACGGCAAGCGCGCGAAAACCTTAAACATACCAAGATGGAGAGTGCGTGATATGGCGAAAATACAATCTTACGGATCGTGGTCCTCATCCATCACGGCAGAATTGTTAACGAGTCAGCCCCCCGAAATGACGGACTTATGTTTGACTGAGACAGGAGCGGTCTACTGGGTCGAATCGCGTCCCCACGAAAGCGGCCAGCATGTCATCATGCAACTCGAAAAAGGGCTCAGTCAACCGCAAGAGATAACTCCTCAGGGTTTTGATGTGCGCACCCGCGTGCACGAATATGGGGGTGCGCCCTATGCCGTGGTCGGTGACACCCTCTATTTCTCTCATTATGAAGATCACCGACTATATCGCCAGCGTGTGGGATCATTGCCCGAACCGATTACTCCCGAGGCAAAGCTTCGATATGCGGATCTCACTTGGGATGCGGAACGGGGATGTCTTTTGGCGGTGCGTGAAGATCACCGCAAGTCAGATATTGCGGCGCTGACCACCATCGTCAGCATTGATCCGGATGTTCCGGATGGGGGCCGTGTTTTAGTCGAAGGTTGGGACTTTTTCATGTATCCTCGGTTAAACCCTGATGGGACCCGACTCGCGTGGATGTGTTGGAACCACCCTTTTATGCCGTGGGATGAATCGGAACTGTGGGTCGCCAATCTTGACCAGTCCGGGGCCGTCGTGGATTCTTTTAAAGTCTCAGGAAAGAACCTGGAATCCATTTTTCAACCCGCGTGGTCTGCTGACGGCACGTTGTACTTCGTATCGGATCAATCGGGGTGGTGGAATTTATATCGCTGGCGGGAAGGGCTAGAGGAGGCGGTATATGCAAAAGAGGCAGAATTTGGTCAGCCACAGTGGCAGTTTGGTCAATCCACCTACGGGTTTTCAGGGGGGAAGATTATTGCCCGCTATACTCAAGATGATAGAGATTATTTGGCGGCCATTGATCCAGACTCCTTAGGGGTCAAGGAGATTCCTACGCCGTATGCGGTAATTTCGCATGTTGTCGCCAATCATGACGGCGTGGTGTTCTTTGGCACATCGTTTGAACGGGCTGTGGAAATCGTCGCGCTAAACCCGCACGACTATACACTAACGACCCGTTGTCGTGGGGGTGGGCTATCGATCGCACAAGACGATATTTCGCGCCCGATGGCCATGACGTTCCCGACGGAGGGCAACACGACCGCTCATTTGTGGTACTACCCGCCGACCAATCAGTCTTTTTTGGGACCGGAACGGGAAAAACCTCCGCTGGTGGTCTTTAACCATGGAGGCCCGACGTCTAACTCGCGGGGCCGTTTCCGACTTGACGTCCAGTACTGGACCAATCGCGGTTTTGCCGTAGCTGATGTGAACTATCGCGGATCCACGGGGTACGGTACGGCGTATCGGCGTCTTTTAAACCAGTCCTGGGGTATAGTTGACGTACAAGATTGCTGTAACGCGGCTCGGTACTTGGTTGGCCAAGGGTTGGCGGATGAAAAGCGTCTAGGCATTCGGGGAGGGAGTGCCGGGGGATACACGGCGTTGGCCTGTCTTACTTTTAAAGAGGTCTTTCAGGTGGGTGCCAGCTATTTTGGCGTCAGTGATGTGTCGACGCTCGCCCAGGAAACGCACAAGTTTGAATCACATTACATGGACAGTCTGATCGGCCCCTGGCCGGACGCCAAAGACCGCTACGATGCCCGCTCGCCCTTAAAACATATTGCCGAGGTCCAGTGCCCCATTATCTTCTTTCAGGGTCTGGATGACAAAGTGGTTCTGCCGAATCAGGCGGAGATGATGGTAGACGAAATGAAAGCGCGCGGTGTGCCGGTGGCCTATTTGGCTTTTCCAGGCGAAGGGCACGGATTTCAACGAGCCGACACCATTCAGAGGACTTTGACGGCCGAACTCTATTTCTATCGCGAGGTGTTCGGGATTCCACACGATCATAATGATCAAGGGGTGGAAATATTCAACTGGCCTGGGTGAGCTTAGAAGCCGCATCGGAGGCGTGGTAGCCCTGCCGCCTCTAAGACTTGGTATCGGTTCAATTTTACTGGGGGATAGGCGCCTTCGTGTGATCTAAGGCGTCTATTTCTTTTTCCCCCAATTGGTCACTTCGACTCCAAAGTTGTTGCCGACAATGACGACCCGTCCTTCGCCCACGGCGAGCCCATTGAGCTTAATACTGACGTCCCGTTGCCATTCCCGGTCAAGAACAATTTGCGTGCCAATTCCCCATCCGAGCAAGGAGCCGATCGTCAGGCGCTTTTCTCCTAGTCCCACAAAGAGCGTCACGGGGAGGTGCAACGTGCGACGAAGCCGCGGGTCATCTAGGGAGGACCTTGCTGGCCGAGATGGGGGGGGCTTTGGGGATTTTGATTCGACCGCCTCCGCATTGTCTTCTGGGTCGGTAGGACTAGATGGCTCATCTGTTGCAGGGGGAGAATTCGTATCTGGTGGATGGGTGGACAAGGCATCTAAGAGGGTGTTCGTTTCGTCCGGAGATAAAGGCCGATTGTCATTAGCCATCAATCATTCGCCTCCCCTTGGTCTTAGTCCATTCTATATCAAATCGGAATGCTTCCCTACTCCTAACATCGTGGAATCCTTTCCCGTCGAATCCGGAGTGTAGTTGGGGTCACGTTAATGGCTACGGTTACCAGTAATGAGACTTTTTGATCAGCCCGACCTCTCAACTCATGGGATTGATGTTAACCTAGACAAGTGTCTATAATTAACAAACAATTGTCGGGGGTGAGCTGATAGAGACGCCACGATCCACCAAGAAAACCCGGGTGCTGGAACTCATCCGAGATAACCCATTTGTGTCGCAACAGGAGTTGGCTGACCGGTTGCAGTTGTCAAGGTCTGCCGTAGCTACCTACATCTCCATGTTGTTGCAAGACGGAGTCATTCTAGGCCGCGCCTACGTGCTACCAACGCCGCGTCGCATCACGTGCATGGGAGGCGCCCATGTTGACTGTAAGATGCAGTCCAAAGGGACTTTACAATTTGGCACGTCCAATCCGGCTGTGGTTACCGAGTCCCACGGAGGTGTCGCGCGCAACATTGCCGAAAACCTTGGACGAATGGGGCTCTTTCCCAACCTCATTACCATGGTGGGACAGAACGAATCGGGTGACGCGATACTCACACGCTGCAGTGCCGTGGGAGTCGACACGAGCCAATCGATCCGGCTGGAGCACCACAACACGGGCACTTATACGGCCCTTTTGGACGCCAGTGGCGAAATGGTGGTTGCGTTGGCTGATATGGAAATCTACGACGCTTTTTCTAGAGGACGAATTGATGTGCGCTGGCACGTCCTAAAGGCGTCCGACCTGGTAGTGGTTGATACCAACTTGCCGGCGGAATCGCTCGACCATTTGATTCAACGGTGCCGTGATGAGAACGTACGCTTGTGCGTCATTCCGGTATCGAGTCCGAAGGCCTTGCGACTTCCCAATGATCTGGAGGGGGTAGCCATCCTCATAGCCAATATGGATGAAGTGAGCACGTTGACCAACCAGCCTGTGACTGACCTGAGCAGTGTTTGGGAGGCGGGTCGGCACTTAATGGATCGTGGTTGCCGAGAGGTGGTGGTTACCATGGGTCAAAAGGGGAGCGCCTATATGGATGGGGCGGGGCGCGGATTCGTTTCAGCGCCGGACGTGAACGTGAAAGATGTCACGGGTGCTGGCGACGCCTTTGCAGCCGGGGTGATTTATGGAATCAATGAAGGTGGTTCGCTGCAATCCGCGTGTCAATTGGGTATGAGACTGTCCGGTGTGACGTTGGCGACCAAAGATACCGTCTCACAGGATATTCGACCAGACCTAATTCGGATCTGGATGGATGAAATTCGGAATGAAGGTAGGGAGGAGAATGGAGATGAGCACGTTCAGCCCGTGGATCGATCTATCTAATGAAGTTGAAGAGGCTACCCTAGCGACGAGGCCGATTGTGGCCTTGGAATCGACGATTATTTCGCATGGCATGCCTTATCCAGTAAACGTGCAGACCGCACGGGAGGTGGAGCAGATTGTGCGTGATGGAGGTGCTGTTCCGGCAACCATTGCCATTCTCAATGGCCGAATAAAAATCGGGCTAACTCCAGATGAGCTGGATTTTCTGGCTCATCCAGACAATCATGAACACATTGCCAAGGTGAGTCGGCGCGACTTGGCCTACGTCCTTTCCGAGGGTAGCCATGGGGCGACAACAGTGTCGGCGACCATGATTTGTGCGCAATTGGCGGGTATCGAGGTGTTTGTGACGGGTGGGATCGGTGGCGTGCATCGCGGTGCCACACAAACTATGGACATCTCGGCCGACTTGCTTGAGCTGGCAAAAACCAATGTAGCCATAGTTTGTGCAGGGGCTAAATCAATTCTCGATATTGGCCTCACCCTGGAATATTTGGAAACCCACGGGGTGCCCGTGGCTGGCTATGGCACAGAAGACTTCCCCGCATTTTATTCACGTACGAGTGGATATCCCGCAAACTTTATCTTGCGTGGTCCCGAAGAAGCTGCCCGGTTCATTCGTACGCAATGGGCATTAGGCTTGGAAGGGGGGGTTGTCGTCGCAAATCCCGTGCCGGAGTCGTACGCTTTTGAATCCGACGAAATCGAAACCGTGATTGGGCAAGCGCTGAAGGACGCCGACTATAGGCATATTACCGGCAAAGATGTCACCCCGTACCTTCTTGATCGGGTAAAAGAACTGACCGAGGGTAAAAGCTTAGAGACCAACGTGGCGCTGGTGAAAAATAATGCCGTAGTGGGTTCGGCTATTGCTGTGGCCTTATCAAAAAAAACCTAAAATAATTGAATCAGGGCATGGATACCTGGCTTTCCCCGATTGGTTCGACAAGGGGTGCTGGGCGTACTCCGAAGGATGGGTGTCGCGGCGGACGCGGAGGCCATTGCCCAGACAATAAATAGTTTGGTCGCATTCATGGTCCGCCGGTCTTCCGGTATCGCTTCAATTCCAACGGTCCGTACTTCATTAGCAGTGCGCCGCGGTTCTTTCTCCAGATTCATATGTTGGCACCACTCGTACACCGTGTTCCTATAGAAAACCGCTTGAAAGTGCTTGTGCCGCGGTATCACCAATCCCAAGTCTAGAAAAAGATGCGTAATCAGGCGGGCCGATCCCAGAGGCTTCAGAATTTCGGTGCTCAACAGTGTTTTTCTGGTATCACACTACCATCAAACAATTGTCCTACCATATGTAAACAAGGTACCTATAGAGGCATCCTGGGGCACCTAACTTCGAGGTTGCCCTCGCCATCAAAACTCTGGTGGAGTTGTCCATGAAACTAGATTCTTTCGCTATACTAAAGAAAAAAGGGGGTGCCTCATGGGCGAAGGATCACGGCGCAGCGATATTCATCCGGGATGGGTGGTCGACATTGTGTTAAAAGCAGACCAACGTACTGGACGGCTGACTCGAGGCATTGTTCAAGACATTTTGACATCATCCGCAACGCATCCGCATGGAATTAAAGTGCGGCTGGCCGATGGCCAAGTGGGGCGGGTTCAAGCCGTCATTGGCCCTAATGGTGAGCATCCTTAGGGGGGGCTGAGCGAGGCTGGGCGAAGCCAATACCAGGTTCCGGACCAATAACCAGAAGGGGGGCCTAAGTAGGCCGAAAGCCACTGTTTCATAAAGGATTGATGAGCCATGGGTTCTAAGACGACGGCACCAGTTCTCGACCGATGGAGAAATTGATCCATCACACGGCGGGGATGGTGCAAGCCTCGTTGAAATAAACGGGCTTGGGTGGAGTGAGGACCATACAATTGAACGCTATCCCAGTACGAGGCCAACACATTGTTGTGTTCCAAGACGGCATCATTGGGGGTGAGGTATCCTTCGGCTAGCCGGTAGCGAAAGTGATTGGCGATCTGGGTATACAATACGTTGTTGTTAGGGTTGTATACCGTATCAAAGGGGAAGACCAAAAGCACTTCGCCCTTGCGAATAAGTTTTTGAGATACGGATTTGGTGATCCAAGGGTTGGCGGTGAGTTTCAAGGTAGGATATCCTTGGGGCCACCACGTGATAACCACCAAAGCGGTCCAGATGACGAGCAATGCGAGATGCGACTGCCTTGTCATGGTGCGGGCGATAAGCGCCACCAAGAGTCCTAAGCCAAAAAACACCCCCCACATTAATCGATCAAAGATAATGTCCTTTAATAACGGCATGAGGCTTAAGGCAACGCCCGGAAGGGGAAGGCCTGTAGTTGTATGGTGGGCGATGATGAGGGTGTCACCCATCGACAACAATAGAATCCCCCCGGTCCAATAGAGCACCGCCTTTTTGAAAAGTGTGTGCTGATGGCGCGTGGCGATGAGAAAGGCGAGGAGGCCCACTAGGAATATCACGCCCAAATAACCGTCTTGTTCCATCACATTGCCCGTGAATGACCGGGAACCCAAGTGAATCCAGGTATGCACCGGAATCATGAGATTGGCTAGATTGATTTGGTAGACGTTGATATAGGAAAATGAATGAAAGGGCTGATCTGGGGTGAGAAATTGCCAAGCCGCCAGCGGAATGAGTGCCAGCCCACTGAAGGTCACCGCAGCGGCGTAGCCGGACCACATGTGCCCAACCAAAGACCAGGGCTGGTGCCCGTGAGCCGCGTAGTGTGTCCAAAGCGCGAGCCCGAACACAATCATGATTTCTGTCGTCACGAAATATTCTTGGTTAGTAAGCCATAGGGCGACGGCTAAAGGTACAAAGCGCGAAATGAGCCAATACTTTGGCTTAGACGGATCTCGAACATATTGATAGATGGTGGCAAATAGTAAGTAAGAAAACCCGACCCACATGAGGTCGGTATGCCCCAAGGCTTGGTTGGTGTAATAGGCGGATGTCAGCGTGAGGATGGATCCGAGGAGGCTTCCGAGTGAATGGCGCGTCATCATGACTAGACTCACATAGGCAGCCACGCCGCTAAGCCACCATCCCAGAAATGTGGCCAAATTGTAAGCGAGACTTAATCCGATCAGGCGGGCATGCCAAAGCATGCTGAGGGGGATAAAGATCAAGGGGACTCCGGTGTCCCACAAAATATTGTTGCCCCAGGGGAAACTGACCAGGTGGGTTACACCAAGGGGTAGCCCGTACTGAATAGCATGGCCCCACCAGGCTAAAAACCAGAGGTAGATGGAGGAGTCGCCTTGGAGGCCAATGATACGATGATCCCAGGTGTACCAATTTTGGTGCACCATGGAGAAAACCAGGATTCCCTCTAAGACAGCCACATAGGCCCAGTGCGCCTTTTTAAGCGAGATGATCGAGAGGGTGTGAGTTTTGGCATAGGGGACAAGAGTTGGCGACTCGCGGTGCACAGGCTTTCCACCTCGTGGTGATTGTAGCAGGATTACGGCAAAGGGCATCGATTCTTAAGGCTAATTAGAGCACTCAGTTTTTCGACCTGTTTTCCTGGGTACCCCTATGAGACTGGTGCAGGGCCCATCGCGGCCTGGATTGGCCCATGCAGGGAGTTGCGGCACTTAACGCGAATATGTTGCAACAACTGTCGTCCTTATCCCGTCGTCGTGCAACGAGGGGGGATAATAAGACGCGCGAAAAGACCAAAAGTCCCGAGAAGAATTTCCGGGGCGATTACACGGCTAAATCCTAATCTTTACCCATAA
>JAJZXX010000128.1 GCA_021806205.1 Bacillota bacterium
GACGGCCTGCTTCACGCCCTCCAGCAATTTTTGGTTCTTCCGCGAACGACTCCCATAGAGCCGGGCGGAAAAGACCGTGATGATTTCGAGGACATCCTGGGCCAGTTCTTCCTCGTCCCGATAGGACTCTTCGCAGGTAAAGCGCTTGGCGTATCCCGTGACCACCATGCCCCAGGACCAGTCGGCCAAGCCGGCCGACACCATCAAGAACCAGGGGTCGGTATGCACCAAGTCCGCGTAAACCACGAGCCTGCTGAGGTAGGATCCCCCCCGTTTGCCGTAGAGAATCTCCCGGTAATCCCCGCGCGCCGGGCGTTCGTTGCCCAATAACACTATCGGGAACCATTTTCTGAGATAGTAGACCACGCCAATGGAATGGCGCGCCCATGGGCGCGAAGGTTCACCGTGAGGATTTGATAGATGCGATCATTCGGTTCGGTCCAATCGAACGTCAGGAAAATGCGACTGGCGGTTCCTATCATGGTGCGAATAAGGTCGCCTTGGGCGACCTCTATATTGATCCGAAGGTTGCCGAGAAACCGGTCGACCCGTTTAATACAGTGTTTGGCCGTAGTCTGCTTGGCCATGGCCAAGTGGCGGCCCATCTTGGCAATCCCTAGCAACGGCTCATACAACAAGGCCCACACCAGCGCGGCCAAGGTTTTGCGCTGCGAGAGCCGCAGTGTGCCGTTATTCACAAAGAACTGGGTAATCGATTCGAGGCTAACCATGATAACTGACCTCCTCTCAGAGTAACTCAGCGGGAAATGTTGAGAGGAAGATCTTCGACGTTGGCCGGAAAACTCCTTTACCCAGACAATTCCGACTCGTCATCACATAAAGAAAATAAAACTGGGGATAGATCAGGGGCGAATGGGTCGCGCGAGTTGCTACGACGCATCCTGACGCGGCTGACAGCCTTCTGACCAGAAGTATTAATCTCTGGCGAGATTGCCAATCTCGACCTAATCATCACGTGTCTCCACGATCCGCGGGAGCCCCTGGGCCCGTTGGCCCCCAAGAGCTGTAACCTCTATCTCTTACCCCATTTGGTCTGGCGCTGGTACAATCTCATGGACCGTCGCGGAGGAATCTTCGGAAAAGGACCATATTAACAAATAGTGCTTGACTACAATAAATACATCCGATATATTAACAATATTGGATTAGGGATTCCGGCGCGGCGCGTCTTTCGATGGGGAGCGGCTGTTTACAATTAGCCGGACTTGATTCGCTGAATGACCGCAGGAAGGGAGTAGTGAGGGGATGTCGTCCAACGTGGAGGAAATCCTGCTTTACCATCATTCTCATTTGGATGTTGGGTTCACTCAGCATCCGGGGACGGTTTGGGCTCGACAACGGGATTATCTGCGTATGGCCATGGACTTGGCCGAAAAATACGCCGACGGTGCAGAGGGTGAACGGTTCAAGTGGACTTGCGAGAGTACGGCCGCCGTAGAAGACTTTTTGCGCCATGGGTCAGGCAGCGAGATAGATCGTTTGGCCCGGTTGTGCAGGGCCGGACTCATTGAAATCACCGCCATGTTCGCCAACATTACTCCGTTGTTGACGTTGCCCGAATTGATAGCAAGTTTGCAACCCGTGATTGCATTGCGGTCCAGCTTAGGCATTCCGATTACCACGGCTGTCAATCACGACGTGAATGGACAATCCTGGATGCTGCCAGAACTTTTCAAGGCGCTGGGCGTCGAATTTTTGATGATGGGAATTAACAAGGACTTGGCCCGCCCCCCGCTTCCACGGCCCCGCGGTTTTTGGTGGCAGGGGGCCAATGGTAGCAAATTATTGGTGTGGAACGGGGAACACTATGGATGGGGCCAATACGTTGGGATTCCCCGGGCAGGATGGCATTCAAGACCCATCGATCTAGAGCTTTCTCGACAACATTTAACGACATATTTAGCACAACTTAGCGACGATGCATATCCGTACGATTTCGCAGTGCTTTCAGTGACCAACATGGTGACCTGGGACAATGACAGTCCCAACGAAGAATTGGTGGCTTTTGTACGCGAATGGAACCGGCGAGAATGGGAACCTAGACTGCGCTTGGCCACTCCGGCGGACATTTATACACGCTTAGTTAATGTTGCCGAATCCCCGCAAGACGTTCCCACCCAACGGGGGGAATGGACCGATTGGTGGGGCTACGGCGTTGGGTCCAGCGCTCGCGAAACGGCGCTAAAGGGGTGGGCAAGCAAGGTCTGGGAAGGGGCGACCGTCATGCGAGCGGTGTCGCCGGTCAGCATGGGTGCCGAAGATAATCGCGAATTAGATCGTGGCGAGCGAGAGGCCGTTTATAACCTATTGCTGTACAGCGAACATACCTGGGGCAGTTCCTTCAGCATCACGGATCCGGATGCTATCGACAGCATAGGGCAGTGGCACACTAAAGGCGGTTACGCTTATGCGGCCGCCGCCGAGGCGTGGCGGCATTGGGTATTGGCAAGTCGGGGCCTGAGCCAACGCGTTCGCGGGCCCGAGCCGGCAGTGATGCTCTTTAATCCATTACCGTGGCCGGTGATGCAGCGGGTCATTATGCCGAAACTTGCGGAAACGAGTGGTCGAGGAAGCGTTTGGCCGTTACACAACTGGGACCTCGATCTTGAAGTAGCCAATCCCGTGAGTCCGGTCACTGTCCGGGACTCAGTCGATTATGGATTGATAGAGTTACCCGCTGTGGGATATCGGACGCTGTCGCTGCTACCACCCGAGAGTTCATTTTCGCCGGGTTTGACCGTTGACCGTTGGTCGGTGGCGAATTCCATGATTCGCTTGAAAATCGATCCGCAGTCGGGAGGAATTCGCAGTTTGGTTAGCCAAGCAGACCATTATGAGTGGTGCGACCAAGACCATGCGCTGAAATTGGCCGAATACGTATATCACCGCATTGATTCGGTGCATGGGCGGCGGCATCTCCAGCCCGGTAATCCTCCCCGAGACGTCCGTTCCGATTTGACGCTTTGGCAAGCACCCGGGCCTCGCGTGATACGCCAGTGGACGAGTCACGGCCCAGGCTTGGTCACGTTTAGCGTGGAATTGATGGCTCACGCCATGAAATCTCTGCAGGTTTCCTACACCCTGTACCAGGCAGTGCCGTGGATCGATGTGAGCTGCGCATTTACCAAGGAGGTTACCGCCCCTGCCATTGAGGCATTATACCTGGCTTTCCCCTTCCAACTGTCCGATGCACGACTGCGCTATGAATCTGGGGGAGCCGTTGTCGAGGCCGAAACGGACCAATTGCCGATTGCCTGTCGCGACTTTATGAGTGTGCAAGGCTGGGTGGATTTGAGTAACGCCGAGCGTGGTGTCACGCTGGCTCTGCCCGATACACCGCTGGTGTGTTGGGGAGACTTTCCAGTGGGCTCGTATACAAAACATGCTCCCGTCGGATCGCCCTTGCTGCTGAGTTGGGTGATGAATAACTATTGGCATGCGAATTTTAGAGCGAGTCAGGACGGGCGGTTGGTGACCCGGTACCGCATCATTCCGCACGGGACTCCATTCGATAGGGAGGCCGCCATGCAGGTGGGTGCCTCGTTTGGATTACCATTACTGGCTTCTGCGCTCACTAGCGGACAAGCGGCATCATTCGATGATCCAATCAGAGATCTCCCTGAGACACAACAGTTGCTGGAGATTGAACCAAACAGTGCCCATCTGTTGAAGATACAGCTTGTCGACCACGATGATCAAGGCGCTACCTGGAGACTGGACTTGCAACCGATGAAAACGGTCTCGGAGGGCACACTCAGATTTCCCAATTTCGGCCCGGTGACCGAAGGATGGCGTTGCAGCTTAGATGGCAAGACGATGATAGAGACTCTGCCTACTACAGACGGCGGTGCCGGGGTGTGGAACGGAAGCGTTGGAGAGGTCGTATCGTTGCTGGTTCGTTGTCGGTTGCTAGCAACGGAGAGAAGGTCCAAGACGCCGTCGTAAACACGGTTCACCATCATTGTCGACCTACCCCAGAATCGAAAAGGAGGTGATGACTATCGAGGAAACATATCCACTGGGAGCATGAGAACGGAGAACATTGCGGGAACCCACACATTATGAGGGTTCGGACGATGACGATAGGTTCGGACGATGACTATAGGAAAGGAGACCGTTTTGTCATGTACCGAAAGATCACGTTGGCTGCCGCGTGTTGCATGGTGCTTGCAGGTGCAGGGGGCCTAGTTCAAGCAAAAACGGCGAAGATCCCAGCCATTCATTGGAAAGGCACCATTAACTTCTACGCACAGTCTCTGACACCGGTCGGACCAGGGATTAAACAAGTGTCAGGCGAGCGCCCGCTTCACGCATTATACGATTTGTCGGTGCAGTTCAATCACCTGTATCCGAACGTACACATTCATTTTGTGAACCCGGCCTATAATTCTTCAAATCAGGCTGTTATCGCCAATGCGGCGGCCGGGACGTTGAAGGATATGATGTGGAACCAATACGAGAACTACGACTTCGTTTTTCCTCAGGGTATAGCCTACAATCTGATGCCCTATTTTCGTCAGCCTAACCCATATATCCCCGGAAACAAGCACTGGATAGGGGTGATGAACCCCAGCATTGTGAAGGAAACGCTAGCTCCCGGAGGACAGGCCTACGTGGTCGACGGCGACTGGTTGGCGGTGAACTTCTTTTACAATAAGACGCTGTTCAAGAAGGCGGGAATTACGACTACCCCGAAGACGTGGGCGCAATTACTTCAAGATTGCAAGCGATTGAAGGCCCACGGTATAACTCCAGGAGCTGACCGTCCTAGCTATGATTGGTGGTCGCGCGTTTTCTTGGGCAATTACTTAGGAGTACCTACCCTGAAAAAGATCTCGTCGTTTAGCAAGTCTCCCGGCATATCGGAATTCGACAACGCTATCGCGTATTATAAGGGGATCATAAATCCCCAGAAAAATCCGCGAATTATGGCGTGGTGGCCAGCCATGCGGCAATTGTACCATTATTGGAATCCCAACACCACCGCGCTGCCGGTCAATGGTTCGGTCCCCGCCGGGGCTCCCACCGGCGAGAGTCTGTTTGCGGCAGGCAAGGTGGCAATGGTTTTCCAGGGCAGTTGGACGCCGAATGCTGTGAAATACACGAAGGGTCACGCGAAGTTTGCCGTGGGATCATTTCCTGTCCCATCGCTAACCGGAACCAGCAAATACGCCACCAAGTACAACAGTTCAGGGGATGCCGGTGGCCCGCAAGCAGCGTTTCAATTTGCGATTTCGACTCCTCAGGCCGATCATGCGATGAATGCCGGAAAATTTCAGGCGGCGCTGGATTTCTTGAGATTTATCAGCACCCCGCAGCATGACCAGATGATTGTCAATGAGATGGGCAACATGATGCCGACGTTTAAGGGAACGACGCCCATCAAGGCTTTTCGGCCGTTGCAGACGGCCATGACCAAGCCGTGGTATCAGGAAGACGGCGGACAGTACATGACCGCTGAAGAATACGCCACCATTCGCAGCATCTTCGCGGAGTACGTGGGAGGACATATCAGCTTGAAGGCTGCCGCCTCTCAATATTCCAAGGCGGTGGCGACCGGATTTCATCAGTTCGTTCTGGCGCACCACGTTAATCTGGCCAAATACTAGCAATCAGACACTGAGGAGAACTTCGCGGCTTCAACCCTGACGTTTGATAGCCGCGAAGTTCCCGGATATTGGAGGGGTGTTTTGTGCAACCGAGGGGGTTGACCGCCGCGTTACCGGAAACGTCGGCAAGAACCGTCACCCACAGGCGGTTGGTGAGTGGTCCCAATTCCTCTCGCCGATGGGTCATAGGGTATCTGTTTATTTTGCCCACACTGGTATTTGTTGGCGTGTTTAGCTATTACCCTGCCGTTAAGGCTATGCAAGGAGCGTTTTCGAATTGGAACGGATTCAACCCGCCCGTGTTTGTGGGATTGGGAAATTTCGTTCAAATGTTTCAGGATCCGGTCTTTATTGCCTCTCTCTGGCACGTCCTCATTTGGACGGTGGTCGGAATCCCGTTATCGTTGATTCCACCGTTCTTGGTGGCGGAAATGATCTTCCATCTTGGGAAGGCGCGGTCTCAATATGTGTTCCGCACTATGTTCATCATCCCTATGGTCTTGCCGGGATTTGTGGGACTGCTGATTTGGCTCTTCATTTATCAACCGACGGGGTTATTAAATCAATTCTTAGGCGCGGTGGGACTGGGATTCTTGCGCCATCAATGGCTGGCGGATCCGCATACGGCATTGGGAGCCTTGATTGGCATGGGGTTTCCGTGGATTGGTGCCTTCCAACTGTTGGTATTGTATGCGGGATTGCAGGCGATCCCGATGGAAATTTTGGACGCCGCGGCCGTCGATGGTGTCGGCACGTGGTCGCGGATCCGGGCGATTGACATTCCGATGATTCGCGGGCAGTGGAAACTCCTCTTTATTTTGGCCATTGTGTCGGTACCGCAAAATCTTATTGCGCCGTTAATCTTGACCGATGGGGGGCCTGGCACCGCGACGGTCACCCCCGTATTTTATATGTATCAGACGGCGATCGGATATGGACTCTATGGATACGGCATGGCCATTGCATTTTTGTTGTTTCTGGCAATGATGTTGTTGGCAATTGTAAACATGAAATATATTCAGTCGCAACCAGACTAGCCAGTCTGCAGTCGAGCTGAGTGGTGGAAAGTGACATTGAGAAGAAGGGTAGATGTTGCAATATGCGGACAAGGAAGGCCCAAGTGTGGCTGCCTGCGGGTTTAATTGTGCTGGCCTTTATTTCACTCTATCCGATCATCTATGCGGTGATTAATTCGCTGAAGACCGAACCGCAATCCACCGTCAATCCCTTCTGGTTCACCAATTGGCCACTGCAGTGGTCCAATTTCTTAATTGCCTTTGAGACCATATGGCACGCGTTTTTCACCAGCGCAATCATAACATCAGTCAGCGTGGTAGGCATTATAGCGCTCGCATCGTTAAGTGGTTATGCCTTCGCGCGAATCCCCTTTCCGGCTAAGAATGTTCTTTTTATGATCATTTTTGGTTTATTGCTTGTGCCGGGTTTCTTGACGCTTATTCCACTGTTTATTGAAATCAAAGATTTTGGTTTGCTCGACCACGATCTAGGATTGATTCTTCCGTACATCGCCGGCGGGCAGGCGTTTGCCATCTTTGTGTTTCGGTCATTTTTTTCAGGATTGCCGGACGAAATCTTCGAATCGGCGGTCATGGATGGTGCCAGCGACTTGACACTTTATGGCAGAATTGTGATGCCCTTGTCGATTCCCATCATGGTGACGATTGCCATCATTAACGTGGTGGGAATTTGGGGAGATTATGTGCTGCCGTCGTTGGTAATGAACGCAACCGGGCATCGTACGCTGGCCGTGGCGATCGTGAGCTTTGAAGCTCCCAAATTTGCCCCCTCGCTCAACGTGTACAATATTGAATTGGCAGCGTATCTATTGGCCTCGATTCCTCTGCTATTCTTGTTCAGTTTTTTGATGAAATACTTCATTCAAGGGATGACCAGTGGATCCATAAAGATGTGAAACGGGTGGTTCATAAGATGCAGTTAAGATCTCAGCCATTGTCTGATCGAGGTTGGCGGCACATCTTATCGTTTCCTTATCTTCCCTGCAAACCCTACAAAATCGAGGGACGGATGTGGAGTGTACACCCGATGTGAGCACGGAGGTTATCTAGGTCCTGAATTTGGTTCAGGGGGGTAGATATAACCTGGGAAGTTTTGACCAGCTTCCAGGCGGAGGGCAGCACAGGATATCGGGAGGGAGTCGGCCATGCAAGCATGGGTTGTCGGAGGAACCTCAGGAATAGGCGCCGCCATTGTTCGGCAACTTCAAGAACGTAAGATCTCGGTGCTCACCATGTCGAATGACTCCGTTTCCGGACGGCGGCTCTCCGCCACCGGCGTCGTCTTCGAGCAGCTGGATTTGGCCGACCGCCCTGGCACGGTCGGTCGTCGCACAAAGACGCTTTTGTCGCAACATGGGTTGCCCACGTACCTGTTCGTTTCTGCCGGCCTTACTCGCCAGCAATCCGTGGTCGATACCGCGCCCGAGGACTGGGAGCTATTGGCCCGGGTCAACTTATTGGGCATCGTGGAGCTATGCAACGCCGTGGTCCGGACCTGGCAAACCGACTCGCCGCGAGCCTGGAAACGCCACATTGTCATTCTGGGATCGGTCAATGCCGAGCGTCCGCTACCCTCGCAGGGAGCCTACAGCGTAATGAAAGCAGGGCTGCAGGCGTACGCCAAATGCCTCAGCAATGACGTGGCGCCCATGCAGATTCGCGTCACCGTGGTGGCCCCCGGAGCGATCTTGACTCCCATGCAGGGCCCGATCCTGGAGGACGACATCGATGGCCAAAAGCGTCAACAGATAGCCCAGTCGGCGCTGGTGGCCAGGTGGGGAGAGGCGGAGGAGGTGGCCCGGGTGGCGATGTGGATCGCGCTGGACAGCCCTGCCTTCTTTACCGGGGCGGAAGTCGTGGTCGACGGCGGGTATATGGTAAAACGGTGACGGTGGTAACCTATGGCCTCGGCTGACAAGCAGCCGAGGACCTAACGAAAGGTGATGAAAGCATCATGCTACGGTTGGCGGAGATTATTACCGAATCCCGGCCGGTTCCCTTTTGGACGATGCTGAAACAATTGGGTGTAAGCGAAGTGGTGGGAGTCTTGCCGCGTGCTCGCCAGGACTGGCGGCGGGCGACGATTGATCATCCGTGGGACTATGCTCCGCTCGCGATCTACAAGCAAATGGTGGAAGAAGAAGGACTTACCTTGACCGCAATTGAGGATAACCCACCAATGGACCGACTGCGCTACGGCATCGCCGGGGCCGAGGAGGAGTTTGAGGCGGTTGCCAACTTGATTCGAAACATGGGCCGGCTGGGCATCTCCATCTGGTGCTATAACTGGGCCGCCGCGATTAGCTGGCAGCGGACTTCGTCGCGCTTGCGCGGCCGAGGCGGGGCTATCGTCTCCGGCTATGATCACCGGTTGCTGGAAGGAGCCTCGGCGCCCATAATCGGTGCGATCGACGCCGAGCAATTATGGGCCACCTTGGAGCGATTTCTGCACCGGATCGTTCCGATTGCCGAGAAAGCCGGGGTGCGGCTAGCCATGCACCCGGACGATCCTCCGGTCTTGCCGCGCATTCGGGGGGTAGCCCGAATCATGAATACGGTCGATGCCTTCGAACGGTTACTGTCGGTGGTGCCTAGCGAGGCGAACGGGATCACGCTATGCCAAGGCAATTTTAGCCTGATGACCAAGCAGCTGCCGCAGGTGATCAGACAATTGGGGACGACTCATCGCGTCTATTTCGTCCATTTTCGCGATGTGCGGGGAACGCCCGAGCAATTCGTGGAAACCTTTGTCGACGAAGGTCCCACCGACATGGCGGCATGTCTGCGGGCCTACCGCGATGCGCACTTCAACGGGATTGCACGCACCGACCATACCCCGACCTTGGCCAGCGACGACGCCGAGGTGGCGGGCTATTCCTACCTGGGACGGCTGCACGCGCTAGGTTATCTGGCTGGCCTGCGCGATGCCGTATTTTCGGAGCCTGGGGCCGGGAGTTAAGGAACCAGGGCGGCCTCGGCTCGGATTGAGCTTGGTTGAGGAGCGAATTCGATCCGGAGTTCGCAGGGGGAGCTGGGCGGCCGCAGGAAAGGGGGGAGGTCCCATGGAGAGCTATCTGGGGATCGATATCGGCATCTCGGCGGTGAAGGTCGGGTTGATGGGGGTTGAGGGCGGCTCGACCGTCTGCTCGGCCCGGGTTCCTGAGGCAGAACTGGCCCTCAGCACCGGTGAGATCGACCCCGAAGCCTGGTCGCCGGCTTTGGGCGAGGCGCTGG
>JAJZXX010000237.1 GCA_021806205.1 Bacillota bacterium
GCGTGGTGAAAAACTGACTATCGAACATGCGCTGGCCAGCCAACATATTCTGCAATACCGAAGACAGGATCAGGACGGCTCTGAGCTGGTGATTACGATAAATCTTTCGCCTTCCCCGATAAGCCTGCCAGCCTCGCGGAGCACGCTGTTTTCCACTGCGGCTTCCGGCTCCCGCGAAAAGCTGTCACCCCGTCATGCCGAGATTTGGATAGCGCAGGAGCGCGAGCCTAGGCTGGCAACGAGGCCTCAGGGTTCAGTTCATCAATAGTGGGGCTGCTCAGGATGGGTTTCACAGCCTGCCGGCCTAAGGGATTGACCCGCAACCATACGATTGGGCTCATCGGCACGTTTGATGAGCCTTCTCGGGAATTGTCGGAACCCTGCGATAGTCGAGGAACATTGCGGACGACAACGACGCCTCGGGTCACGAAGGGATGGGCTTCGTCCATCTGGCGTGGGATCCGGAGACTCAATGGCTTGCGTGTTGGCTCGTGGCGGTGACGGCGGCTCGTCTATACCCGGTATGTGCGCCAACCTGACCAACTCTCGTTCGGGGACAGCCGGCTGCGCTTCTTCGTGGTCGCTCGCCGATGTTGGTGCGATCAACCCGAGGGTCCCTAACAGATTTTTTGTGAACATCTTCAGGGGGGCCCTCCTATCGGCGACGAACGCTCGCCATGGAGATGTCGTCCGTGGTGACACGATCCTCCGCCTGAACCGAGCTGTGCCCGATCCCCGTCGTGGAGTGGCCCGATCAATCAGTTTCTGCGGTATCCAGCTGGTGGCTGCGACTCAGCTTGCTTTTCTCTCTCTCTATGAATTTCCCGCAGCGATGGGGGTCCAGATTCTTCCCCCATCGGCCGTGCTCCATAAGTGACCATGAATGCTGACCGCCCATCCGTAGAAAGCTGTGAGAAAATCGATACCCGCCACGTGAACTCCTGGATGTTCCGGTGTTTGAATAGTCCAGGTGGTCCACGTTCGACCGCCATTTCTAGTGTGCCAGAGATGTCGGCCCTGAGACCACAAGATCCAGCCGTGGGATGCAGAAATGAAGCTGATATCGAGGCCTCTAGAATGGCGAGCGGTCGGTTGCATGATCTGCCCAACGCGCTCCCAATGGATTCCTCTGTCATTTGTTTGATACCAGACTATGTGTCGAGTCTGGGCCAGGTGAGTTGACGGAGTAAAGGGAGAACTTACCAAAGGTATGAGACCGTGCCGGCCTGTAACTGGGAAAAATTCCGGGGGATTGCCGATGGGGGATCCGGTTCCCGGCTCCCGAGGGAGGATAGCCCATGTCCAAGAATGGCCTCTATTCGTAGTTCTACTAAGAACGGGACTCGGTTGAGATCCATAATAGTAGGAGTTTACACTGGCAATCCAACCATGTGTAGGACTTTGAAATGTTAAGCCTGTTTTCAGGTTCGGAGGGAGCATAGGCCGAGAGGTCTTGGGATGAATGGAAAACGTGGATGCCACCAGGTGCCAATGTGCTCCCCCGTCGATGGTGTCATAGAGATTCGAGGGGTAGGTTCCCATCGCAACCCCCCCCTTCCGTCAACATCCAGCCACGCTTGGGGGTGAGAAAATCAAGCCAGCCCGCCCCTGGTGCCTGCAATTTCACCCACGTACGACCACCGTTGGTAGTGCGGTATAACCCATTGCGTACCCAAGTGCTTACCCAAGCATCTCGAGCGTTGAGGGCATAAAATCCTTGAACATGCGTGGCGTTCCACGCATTGGACGGGCCATTCGCTACGTCGACTGCAGGAGTCCGATACCACGTGTGGCCTTCGTTCCAGGTCACCAAGAGTCGATCGCCGCGATTTAAGCTCCATCCGTGCTGCCGAGATGTCATCTCCACCCACTGCAGAACTGGATGCACCGCTGGATGACCCTGTTTAATTGTCGGCAGCGCAGCCGTGAGACGGGGAGTCCCGACCGGGGTGGGGGAACCTCGAACAAGTGCCCATCCGAAAAACCCGATACCTAACGCCCCGATCAGGATTCCTACTCCGCGTCGCGCGATCATGCATGCTCACCATCCCTTCATCTTCGAGGAGAGGTCCAACGCTTAAAATGGAGACCTGTCAACCGATCCTTTTGCAACAACATTCTCTCCTGGTGGACACCTATCGTGGGCGTCGCGTTCGCAGGGGGAGTCACCCGGTATAACGCCAGATACACTCTGCGGGTTACACTCCCAGGCGGGGGTTAGCCACCTGGCCCGCCCGGCAATTGGACCAGGTTCCGGTGGTTCGGGTGTTTAGCGAGTATGCCTTGGGCAAAGATATCCACCGATCCCAGCTGGAGCAGTTATTGGCCTTTGTGCGCCGCGATACCGGGGTGGTCCATAGTCTAGATCGTCTGGCGCGGAATTTGGAGGATCTCCGCCAACTGGTCGCGCGGGTCTTGCGTTGGCCAAAGAACGCGACGTCTATCGCGGTCGGAGAAAAGCATCAACCGCAGAGCAAGTGCTCTGTCAGCGAGTGCAGGCATGGGAGCCGAAGATGGCCCTGGCTTAGGCGTTTGACATTACTCGCGAGACGGTCTATTAGGATTTATGACAACCCGGTTCTTATGTATTCACGAAGCATGGGGGATAAAAAAGTTGTCCACCGGTGATCGCACGACCTACGATCTTTTAGGCTAAGTTTGAGCAAACCCTTGAAACGTCCATGGAGATCCCTGAAACTCGGTCCCTGATAAGCGGACAGTCCTTGTCCACGACGGACATGCCACCATCATGCGAGCCCGTCTACGGATCCATCTTGCCAGTGAACACTCTCCCCGTGTAGGATCTAATGCCCTTATGGACATCTCGGGGATTTAGTTAGACTTACCCCCGATGAAGGTGACTTTTGTTGAGGCGTCATCGGCCCGCCACAGGCCCCCCAAGCGTCGTTCGTCGGGGACCTGTGGCCATGGATTCAGGTTACGGTGCGGAGGCGAGCACGTCCTTATCCGTCTCTTCCAGTAAGCAGGCCACCTGGTGCCGGGATCCCACTGACCGGACGGGAATGTCGCCCGTGCGACAATCATCCATGGTATACGGACATCGAGGAGCAAAAGGACAACCCTGGCGTTCCACGCTTAGGTCAGGCGCGGCCTCCGAGGCCTGGGGCAGATCCCCTTCCCGGCCTGGGACGGCAGCCAGGAGAAGCCTGGTATAGGGGTGGCGGGGATTTTTGACAATGTCTCGAGACGTGCCTACTTCCATCACCTGGCCGCCATAAAGCACCGTGATACGGTCGGACAAGTAGCGCGCCGAGGCCAGGTCGTGGGTAATGTAGAGCAGGGAGATCTTCAAGCTATCTCTTAGGTTTCGCAAGATCTTGAGAATATCCGCGCGGATGGATACGTCTAACATGGACACGGGTTCATCGGCCACGATGAACCGAGGATTGGCCGCCAAGCTTCGGGCAATGACGACGCGTTGTCGCTGGCCGCCTGAGAGCTCATGCGGATATTTGTGGCGCAGTTCCTCAGCAGGGGACAGGCCTACCTGCTCGAGCAACTCGCGGACGCGAAGGTTGAGCTTGGTGGAGGGCACCCGCTGATAGACGCGAAGGGGCAACACCAGATGCTCTTGGATGGTGGCCGTGGGGTTCAGCGCGGCAAAGGGATCTTGAAAAATCATTTGAACTTCTGAGTGCAGTGAACGAACCGCACGCGATCCAAGGTGGGTGATATCCCGTCCGTCGAAATAAAGGTGTCCCCCAAAAGGCTCGACAACCTTCACCAGGGTCCGCCCGATGGTGGTCTTTCCAGATCCCGATTCGCCCACCAGGGCCAAGACTTCGCCTGGGGCAATATCGAAGGAGACTTGGCGCACGGGTTCAATGTAAGAACGACGACCGCGGTTCTTCGCAGCGAAGCGCACGGTGAGATTATCGACCTTGACTAAGGAATTTTGGGGCTCACTCGAGGCCATGATCCGACTCCTCTCCCGATCGAGAATATTGGTGGCAGGCAACCAGGTTGCCCTGAACCTGGAGCATGGGCGGGACCTCGGTGCGACAGCGATCGAACGCGACCGGGCAACGAGGATGAAATGGGCAGCCCGTGGGCAGGTGCAAGAGGTCAGGGGGATTACCAGGGATTCCGGAAATCGTGACCTCGTCCTCACTGAGCTCGGGAATGGCTCGCATTAAGCCTTCCGTATAGGGATGGTGCGCGTCCGATTTGCCCAAGGAAGCGGTGATTTCCACGATGCGGCCGGCGTACATAATGGCCACTCGATGGGCCAGCGAGCGCACCAGGCTAAAGTCATGGCTGATGAACAGGATAGCCATTTTTCGCTCTGCTTGAATCTCACGCACCTGGTTCAGAATGGATCGCTGTACGACCACGTCAAGGGCCGTGGTGGGCTCATCCATTAACAACACAGGGGGATTAAACACCATGGCAATGGCCAGCACCACGCGCTGCTTCATACCGCCTGACAGTTCGTGAGGAAACGAGCGGGCTCGACGGGCATCGATTTTTACCAGATCGAGCAGTTCCAGCATGCGTTGGCGAGCTTTTTCGTCGGTGATGTTCGGGTCGTGGCTGCGCAGCGTGTCAAAAATATGGTCTTGTACCGTCAGCACGGGGTTCAGCGCGTTCATGGCGCTTTGAAAGACCATGGAAATTCCCTTCCATCTAAAGTCCCGCAAAACCTCCGGATCTAAATGATAAAGGTCTTTGCCCATCACCCGGATTTGTCCGCTATCGACGCGCGCGCCATCGGGGAGAAGGCCCATGACGGTGAAGGCCAGGGTGGATTTTCCTGACCCCGATTCGCCCACTAGGCCAAGGATTTCGCCTTGCGCTAAGGTGAGACTGACATCATTGACGGCGCGCGCGGGACCCTTTGACGTATTAAAAGAGACCGACACCTGATCGAGAATTAAAGGAGGGCCATCGGGATTATCTGTGGGACTGGAGGCGAGAGGGGTCCTCAACGTAAGATCCCTCCTTTTTTAGTTTTGGCTACCGTGCGCAGCCTTGGGTTGGATACCTGATCGATGCCCGAATTGACGAGGGCTAGGGCAATTCCTACGAGCGCGATGGCCGCGCCTGGGGGAATGAACCACCACCACATGCCGAGCAAGAGTGCGCTGCCGTTTTCGGACCAATAGATGATGCTGCCCCAACTGACCGCATTGACGTTGCCGAGTCCGAGGAACTGGAGGCCTGCCTCGGACAAGATGCCGAATAAGATGGAAAACATGAAGTTAGCCATGACCAGGGACAACATGTTGGGCAAGATCTCACGCACTAATAGCCGAAGTTGCGATGAGCCCGCTAATCGTGCGGCGATGACAAAGTCACGCTGACGAAGGGTCATCACCTGGGAACGGAGGGTGCGGGCGCCAAATGCCCAACCGGTAAAGCCGATGACGGCAGCAATGGTAAAGGCGCCTGAGGAGTGCAAATAGGCGGACAGCACGATGAGCAAAGGCAAGCCTGGCAAGATTAGCACGATATTGGTCACGGTGGCGAAGATCGTATTGACCTGCCGGCTGCCAATGGACGGCAAGACACCAATAAGAAGAGAGAGGACGGTGGCAATAACACCGACGGCCAATCCCACTCCCAAGGAATTCCTACTGCCCCAGATGAGTTGGGATAAGATATCCTGACCCTGCAGGGTCGTGCCCAGAAGATGCCTTGGGCTTGGCGCTTGGGAGGGGATGAAGTTGGTGGAAGTAGGATTATAGGGAGCCAACACGGGAGCCAAAATGGCCACGACAATCATCGCCATAAGAATGATTAGCCCTGCCCGCGCACGGGGATTGGCCCATAGCAGGCGAACAAAGGTGGTGCGGCGAGCTTTTACCGTTTCGACCAGACTATCTGCATTCGATAGGGTTGGCGACATACTCATCAGCTACTCTCCTTGCCGCGCACGGGGATCTAAGAACCCATACACCATTTCTACGAAGAAATTGGCCAGTAACACGGCCAGCGCAATGATTAAAAAGATTCCTTGCATCAAGGGATAGTCCTCGTTTTCCACGGCAGTCAAAAGCTGCATCCCGATGCCCGGATAGGAAAAGACGATCTCTGTGAGCAGGGCTCCGCCTACGACAAAGCCGATGGCCATGGCAAATCCCGTTAAGTTGGGCAAAATTGCGTTGCGTGCCGCATAAGCAATCATCAGGCGTCGGTTTCGTACGCCGCGGGCTCGGGCAAAGGTCACGTAATCTTCGCCTAAGGTTTGAATCATGTTGTTGCGCATGCCCACCAGCCAACCCCCGATGGCACTGATGACGATGGTCGCGCCCGGGAGCACGGCATGATATAAGATATCCAACGCAAACTTCCACCAGGCGACACCGGGAGGCAGGGTGGAAAATGCATGAAACTGGGGGAACCAGTGGAGTTCAAAGCCAAAAAGATAGACCAAAATCAGGGCAATCCAGAAATAGGGGATGGCCGAGGTGAACATGGTGACCGTGGTCAGGCCGGCGTCGATTCGCGTGCCTCGATGCCATGCCGCATATACGCCCAAGAAGGTCCCCAAAAGCACGCTAATAATCGTTGCCGTGCCCGCTAAGCCTAACGTCCAGGGCAGGCTACGCTCAATGACCTGGGTTACGGTCAAAGGATAGTAGGTGATGGAGGTGCCCAACTGGCCGTGCAGAAGGTTTTGCAGGTATCCCAAATACTGCGACCATATGGAGCTGTGCGCCACCCCAAACTGCTGTTCCAAGGCATGGAGGGCGTTCGGACCCAACGGGGCCCCTTCGGATTGAAAGTGAGCCAGGATGGCGTCGACCGGATTGCCCGGCATCATTCTCGGAATCAAGAAGTTTACCGTCAAGGCTGCCCAGATGGATATAAGCAGGAAGCCGAGCCGATTGAGAAAAAACCGCATGGATGCCCTCGCTTTCCAGAACCTACGCCATCGCCCGCGCCCCTAAGGACGCAAGCGAAGGCGTAGACACGCTGGTTTCGGATCGGATTAACGCAAGCGTAGATGCGAAAGAATTAATGCGGCCACGGGATAGTCGTAGCTGCTGCCTGCCGCATAGGGATTAGACGGGGTGGGCCAGCCCACGTAGTTCTTGTTACTCCATTCGTACCACCACACGGATTCCGTCAAACCGATGACGGGCATATTCTTGGCGGCCAGACTTTCCATCTTGTTGGCCAACTGTTGCTCCTTGGCGCGGTTGTTGGTGATGCTAAACGCGTTCAGGAGTTTATTCATCACCGGACTGTGCCAACGCTCCCAATTCCCTTGGGTCAGCACGGGTCCAAAGAGGCTTTGGTACATTGTATAGGGCGTGGGGCCAGCGCCTGGGCCACCAATCATGAGTTGGAACTTTCCGCTAAGTTCCGATGAGTACGCCTGCGAGCCCGTAACCAGGTTGACCGAAGCGTTAATGCCGACCGCCTTGAGTTCACTGGCGATAATCGAAGCTTGGGCATCCCAGTCGGTGAGGCCGGATATCACCGTGAGCGTAAACGACAAGGGCTTGCCCGCGGCTGAGACGAAAATGCCCGCCTTATTGCGCTTGAAGCCCGCCTTGGTGAGAATCTGAATGGACTTTTTGGGGTTATACTGATATTTCAAGTCGCTAGCTGGCAAATGATGGTCGATCCAGGCACGTTGATTAGCGTTTCTCGGTGCCAGCAAGGTGGGGTTGGCAGGGGGCTCATAGCCCGACTCGGCCAGTCTGTCCAATTTGGGGCGATTGAGCGCGTCGCTGATCGCTTGCCGCACGGGAAGCTTAGCCAGCAAGGGATTGGTGAGGTTGGGGTAAATGACGACAGGTCCAGCCGGTGGCAACCAGTAATGGTTGTACTTCGGATCGGCGGCCACGTATAGTTTTTGAATGTTTGACTCGAAATAGGCCCCCCACGCAATCTTGCCCGAAGCCATGGCCGGCTCTTGGGCCGTGTTGCTGGTGAACAAGGGCACATTCAGCTGTGGCACCTGAGGTCGTCCTCCCCAATATTTGGGGTTGGGAACGAGGGTCACGTCCTGTGAGTTGAAGGTGTGCAGGAGATATGGGCCTGAGATCACTGGATTGGGGTTGAGAAATTTTAAGGGGCTTCCCTTGAGTTTGCTCCAAATGGACGCCGGCACAATCGGAGTTTTACCCAGCACGTACCATTGGAAGGGAACGTCAGCCTTCTTAAAGGTGAAGATTACCGTCATGTTCCCGGCCGCCTTGACGGAAGCCACCTTGGTCCAAATGCCGCTGGTGTCCATGGCCGGGAATCGCTTAAGCATGTTAAAGGTGAAGACGACGTCATGGGAGGTAAAGGGTGAACCATTGGACCACTTGACGTTTTTTCGCAGATGTACGGTTAAGACGGTATTGTGATTGGACCAGGCGAAGGAAGTGCCTAGCATGGGCTCCACTTTGGGGGCGACATCATTAAAGTAGAAAAGTGGTTCATACATTTCCCCTGTGACGCCCATTTGCGTGGTGGAAAAAGGGTTGAAGTTTCGCGTGTAGCTGGAATAGACGCCCCAGCCAAGTTCCAGGGCAGGGCCTTTGGCGGCGGCCATTGAGGGAATGCTCAGCATTCCCGTCATGCCCAGGGCCACGGCTACCGCCATGCCCGCGGTGGTAACGGTCTTAAGCTTCATCGGTTGAAATCCTCGCTTTCTTCGTGGGTTTGGCAACCACAAACGGTCTGTAAGACATGCACTGGTGGCGCCTTCGCTTGTCCAAAACGCGGTGTCCATGCTGCCCCAGGCCACATTTTTCGTCGCTCCTAAAAGATGAGCGTTCAACCAAATATGGTTTGTCTTCCGTGGCGGACGATGATCGTTAATAATGATATCGTGGCCCGTAATAGTTATAAGTCCGACTTTTACATAAGTCAACCACAAATCGGTGGAAACCTCATCATCCCAAATGCGTTGAAAACAGCCCCTGCAGTGAGAGAATGTTGAATGGAATGCAAGATGTTGACGGATATTTCACGAAGAGGAGGTTCTGATTGACAGGGATGAACCCCGGTGCTTAAATGAGGTTGAACGTTCATGCAAGGGGCTAGCTAGAAACCGAGGAAGCGTCGTGAATCCAAAAGAGGAACCAGTCGAGCTGACTTTAGAGGACGTTGCGGCGATGGTAGGGGTATCGCGAACGACCGTATCCAATGTGATCAATGGTACGGGGCGGGTATCGGAGGCCACCAAAGCGCGGATTAGAACCGTTCTTCAAAGCACTGGTTTTACCCTTAATGCTTCCGCGCAAACGCTTCGCCGAAAAACATCCCGCTTGCTTTCAATTTTGATTCCCTTTTATGAGGGCCAAGAAACCTTCGTGAACGGCAATCCCTTCTACTGGGAGTTCTTTGGCGGTCTAAAAAGCGCGACCAGCCGCGCGGGATATCAAATTCTGTTAGAATCCGTGAATCCTCTCGACGACTTAGTTTCGGCCATTCAGGCGCGCAATTTGGACGGCGTGGTGGTGGTTGGTGCTTACGAGTCGTTTCCTTCTGTGCGCCGGATTCTTCAAACCAAAGTTCCTGCCGTCTTTGTGGACAGCTATCTCCCCTCTCTTTTAGCCCACACGGTGAACAGCGACGATCAATTTGGGGCGTATCTGGCAACGCGGCACTTACTGGGCCTGGGTCACCGCAACATTCTTTTCGTCAGTGGACAGCGCCATGAAAATGGCGTAAATCATGAACGCTGGAAGGGGTATTGTCAGGCCTTGGCGGAATTTGGCGACGGGAGCGAACCCCTAGCCATAGACATCCAAACCTCGCTGGAGGCGGGTCGAGCCCTAGCCCACCGCATGGCGTACGACCGTCCCCAGGTGTCCGCGATGTTTGCTGCAGCAGACATCATTGCCGTCGGGTTAATCCGAGGGTTTCACGAATGTGGGGTGGCGGTGCCGCAGCGCATGTCGGTGGTAGGCTTTG
>JAJZXX010000151.1 GCA_021806205.1 Bacillota bacterium
ACCATCGGTACGTTTGGGGGGATCCCTCGGAATAGGGGCCAAAAATTCTACATTTTTAAGCAAGTTGACCTGCGGAGGCTGAGATACAACGAGCGCACTGAGAGTAAGGAGTTGTTTGGATCTTGCCAGTCTGCTGTTCGCTCATCAACGGGCGCCCATAAAGCGCCTACCAAATTCATCGAGGGTCCGTCACGGATGCAACATGTGCACCCTTAGTGTAGTGTGTACCTAATCCTGACTTACCGGGGATCAGTGGGTCTCAGCCCACATGGCCAGATTTTCCGATGGGTCTTTACGGTCAAACTCTCCGGGCGGGGCAAGGGGTATCCCTGTTTGGCTCATTAATCAGCCGCTTAGTGTTACCCTTCTTTGTCATTTACACCTTGGCAGCCACCCCCATGGAGGTCGCCTGGGTCCGCATCGCCGAAGTGGTGCCGGGGATGGTCGTGGGGCTCGTGGCGGGCGTCGTTGCAGACCGATGGCGGCGACGTGTCGTCATGATCATGACGGACAGTCTGCGTGCGATGCTTCTGGGATTGATCCCCCTATTGTTCTTGCTGCACCAGCTCACCCTAGGCCTGGTGATCGGCCTGGTCGTGTTGTTGTCCATGTCGGACATCCTGTTCGAAAGTGCCTATGACACCTACCTGCCGACGCTGGTGCCGGCCGACCAACTGGTTGAGGCAAATGGCCGCATCGCTGGACTGAGTTCCGTCGCCGAGGTGACCGGGTTTGGCCTGGCCGGCGTGTTATTCGATACCTTGGGCGGTGCGCTCACCTTTTCGGTCGATGCGCTGTCTTTTGTGGTCTCCGCCTTAAGTCTATGGGCCATTCGGCATCCAGAGGCAAAGCCACCAGCCGAGGATACCGGGACGACTAGGGAGGCTTTACCCCCGCGTTCGGATCTCTGGCACGGCATGCGCGTGCTGTGGCAGCACCCTCTGTTGCGCCGCATCGCCGGACTGGATGCCGTAAATAATCTGTTCTTCGGACTATCGTCGGCGGTCTATCTGCTATACATCAGTCGAAGTTTACATCTTCCCCCGGCGGTGCAAGGTCTTCTCTATGCCGCGGGAGGACTGGGTTCGTTCGCCACCGCAGGCTTTACCGACCGCATCGTATTCCGGTTCGGTCACGCCCGGGCTTTGATCGCGGGAACCATCGTGGCAACCATCGGCACCGCGTTGTTGCCCGTGGCCTCCGGTCCACTATGGCTCTTGGTTCTCTTTGTACTGGGGCAGCAGGTCGTGGGCGATGCAGGAGACACGCTGATCCTAGTGGGGATCGACAGCCTACGGCAAGAGCATACGGACAACAGCGTGTTGGGTCGTGTACGTTCAGCTTGGCTTGTAATCACCTCGCTGGGAACGCCTTGCGGCATCGTGCTCGGAGGCTGGTTGGCCGAGACGGTCGGGCTTCGCCATACCTTATTTCTCGCAGTAGGCATTCGATTGGTTATTGTGGTTCTGGCCCTGCTTAGCGGTACCGGGATAGCTCAGATAACCACGCCCATCGTGCAAGATTCTTCATCGAGTTAAATCTCGCGATCGGTAACACCTACCAGGATGTTATTGAGGCTCCCGCGATCGATCCTAGCGGGAGCCTCAACCGCACCCCATCTATGTTTTTCCGCAGCATTGGATAGGGATTGCAGCGGTGGTGATATCGGACTGATTATTGTGGGGTTTGACGACGTCGTTAGATGTCAAGGTTTTCCCCCTACGGACCGTCTTATCTGGTCTCTACAACAAGGCTGAATCCGATATGTGGGATACTCTCGTTAAAAGTGATACCGTATTACACAATAGGGGGGATACCATGCCGCGCCACACTAACGAACCCAAAGAACACGTGCTCAATCAGGAGATTGCGAAGATGATGCTTGTTATAAACACCGAAACGGTCTAAGGCAACACTTAGGCCCAACCGCGTTGACAGATGGCTTTTTGTGGCCCAGTCCTGCTATAATTAACACATTAGTGCTGGGAGGAGCCCCTCTAAATGAGCTTATTGGATGCACTTAACGGTCCGCAACGCGAGGCCTGTCTTAAGACGGACGGGCCTGTGTTGGTGTTGGCAGGAGCCGGTAGCGGCAAGACCCGCACCCTCACGTTTCGCATTGGTCACCTCATTCAAGACTTGAGGGTCCATCCAGCGGAAATCCTAGCCTTTACGTTTACGAATAAAGCGGCCCGGGAAATGAAAAACCGCATCTACGAACTAGTGGGGCCGGACAGTCGGTTCATGTGGGTGGGTACTTTTCATGCCGTGGCGGTCAGGATTCTGCGAGAAAACATTCAACACTTGGGATATGAAGGACACTTTGTGGTGTATGACACGGACGACACCAAGGCGCTTATTCGGGGAATCTTGAAAGACCTGAACTGGGATGATAAAGAATGGCCTCCCACCCTATTCCTCAATGCCATTAGCCGGTCTAAAAATCGTTTTTTGTCGCCTGACGAGTGGGACGACCACACCTACTATGGGGAACGCGTACTGGAGGTATATCGCCGCTATCAGAAGCGCCTCAAGGTCCTTAACGCCTTAGACTTCGATGATCTTATTTTTCAGTCGGTGCTTTTGCTCAAGTGTCATCCAGAAGTGGTTCAACGCTATCACGAGCGGTTTTTGCACGTGCTAGTCGATGAGTATCAAGATACGAATTTAGCGCAATATGAGTTAATCCGTAGTTTGTCGGGTGGGGGCCATATCTGCGCCGTGGGTGACGACGATCAATCTATTTATGGGTGGCGCGGGGCTGACATGCGCAATATCCTAGAGTTTCAGAGAGATTTCCCGGGAGCCTTGGTGGTGCGCCTCGAGGAAAACTATCGGTCGACCCAAGTCATACTTAATGCGGCCAATGCCGTGGTCAAAAATAATCGGGAACGTCTAGGCAAAGAGCTCTGGACGCAAAAAGAATCGGGCGATCCGGTGCGATTGTATCGGGCGCCGGACGAAGAGAGCGAGGCTTGGTATGCCGCCGAGGTGATTCATGAGGCGGTGCGGCGGGGCCGGCGCTTGTCGGATGTGGCGGTCCTTTATCGAACCAACGCTCAATCGCGCGCCTTCGAAATGGCGATGTCCCGAGCCGGCATCGCCTACCGACTCGTAGGCGGCAAGCGTTTTTACGAGCGTAAGGAAGTTAAAGATGTTCTTGCGTATTTGAGAGTGGTCTTCAATGCCCAGGACGATCTTTCCCTTTTGCGGGTTATCAACTATCCGCGTCGCGGAATGGGTGATGTGGCACAGCGGCGTCTAAAAGAGTACGCTCAGCACCATGAGTTATCCCTGGTGCAAGCCATGGGGCAGGCGGAGACCATTGAAGGGTTGTCGGCTCAAGCGCGCCGGGCCGCGCGAGATCTCGCCGAGCTTTTGACGCGATTTCAACAACAAGACGACTTACCTCTTTCCGATCGAGTGCGGCACATTGCCGAGGCTAGCGGCATCATGTTGCTATTGCGTCAAGAGCGGAGCCGTGAGGCCGATGATCGGCTCGAAAATATTGGCGAACTTATTTCGGAGGCTAAACGGTTTGAAGAAGAGCAAGGCACCTCGGATCTTGGGGAGTTTTTGGGTTGGGTGGCCTTGGTGTCAGACTGGGACGAAACCAATGAAGACGGCGGTGGGGTATGGCTCATGACGGCACATAGTGCCAAGGGGCTGGAGTTCCCCGTAGTCATTGTCGCGGGGCTCGAAGAAGGGGTGTTTCCCCACATTCGGTCGTTGGAGGAAGGGACGGTGGAAGAGGAGAGGCGCCTAATGTATGTGGCGTTGACACGTGCCCAGGAGGAACTATACCTAACCTGTGCCGAAACCCGCACCATGTTGGGTAAAACCTCATCGAATCCCATATCACGATTTGTTCGGGAAATTCCTGAAGCTTTGCTCAGCCCAGGCCAACGGCTGGCGGCACCTGACCGGGCCACTACTCAACTTAGCCACCGCATTGCCGGGCTGGCATTGGGCCAGCGGGTACGTCATCCCCGGTTTGGATGGGGAACTATTGTGGCCATGCGGGGAGAGGGCGACGATACTGAAGTGACGATTGCCTTTCCAGGTGGGGGAGTGCGCGCGTTTATGGCTAAGTTTGCGCAACTCACCGCTGAGGAGACCGGACTGAGTGGAGCTTGAACAGGCGCGTCAGCGCATTGAAAAATTACGAGTGTTGTTGGACCAGTATAGTCGTCAATATTATGTTGAGGATGCCCCAGCCATACCGGATGCCGAGTATGATGAGCTGACTGCAGAGTTGGCGAATCTCGAAGCGGAGTTTCCCGAGTTGGCATCGCTAGACTCTCCCACGGAAAAAGTGGGTGGCATGGCCTCTACGGAATTCAAGACCGTCCGGTTTGAAAAACCGGTTCTCAGCCTCGGGAATCTTCATTCGTTTGAGGAATTTGTTGAATATCAGTCGCGCGTGAGTCAATGGCTGGGGGAATCCGGTCCGCTCGTTTGGACGGCTGAGCTTAAAATTGACGGTCTCAGTATTATTTTGGATTATGTTCGCGGTCGCTTGCGGCGGGCCTCGACGCGGGGTGATGGGCTGGTCGGCGAGGATGTCACCGCGAACGTTAGGGCTATTGCTGCGATCCCTCAGACCTTGACTCAACCGGTGACCGGGCAGTTTCGCGGCGAAGTATATTTGTCCCGTACGCGGTTTGAATCTCTGAATCACCAACGTCAAAGCCAGGGGATTGTGCCATTTGCCAATCCTCGCAACGCGGCTGCCGGGTCGCTTCGGCAACTGGATGCTCGTATTACGGGGGAGCGCGGCCTGTCCGCTTTTATCTACGAGGTACGGGACATTGCGGACGTGTTGATCGAGCGGCAAAGCCAGGCGTTGGGGTTTTTAGCACAATGGGGTTTTCCCGTGGAATCCCATTGGCAAGTGTGCCGTACGTTAGAGGATGTTCGGAAATATATTGAACGCTTTCAGCAGCAGCGACCGCCGTTAGACTTTGATATTGACGGGCTGGTATTTAAGTTGGACTCCAGTGTCTGGCAAACCCAACTGGGAGCGACTCAAAAGACGCCGCGTTGGGCTATGGCCTATAAGTTTCCGCCGGCGGAGGCTTTAACCCGGGTGCGCGATATTGTTATTTCAGTGGGACGCACCGGTACACTGACGCCCACCGCGGATCTGGATCCGGTACTGTTGGCAGGCACCCGGGTATCTCGGGCGTCGTTGCATAATGAAGATATTCTTCGGGCTTTGGATGTACGGGTGGGCGACAACGTGTTTGTCAGGAAAGCCGGTGAGATCATTCCGGAAGTGGTTCGGGTCGAGTCGAAACTTAGACCCCCTGAAGCTGTTCCGTTTGTCTTTCCGCATACATGCCCTGCCTGCGGAGCTCCGGTGGAGCGCATCCCCGGGGAGTCAGCGCATCGTTGCACCAATGGTCTGGGATGTCCGGCACAACTGCGTGAATCGTTAATTCACTTTGCTTCGCGCGATGCCATGGACATTGAAGGATTGGGAGAAAAGACGGTCGATCTCTTATTGGAGTCTGGCCTAATCCACGCCGTCCAAGACATCTATCGGCTTACCCGTGCCGACTTAATGGCGCTTCCACGGTTTCAAGAGCTATCTAGCGAGAACCTGGTTTCCAGCATTGAGCGATCTCGGTCCCGGCCGCTATCGCGTCTGCTCTACGGACTGGGATTGAGATTTGTGGGTGAACGCGGGGCCAAGACATTGGCGGATTGCTTTGGCACCATGGATGCGTTAGAGAAGGCTGATTTGGCCGAGCTCCAGGAAGTGCCCGACATCGGGCCGCGCACGGCCGAGAGCATTGTGCAGTTTTTCGCAACGCCGATTAATCGTGAGATTGTCAGAGATTTGGCCAGATTGGGCGTGAACATGGCGGAGCCGATCGTGGGCAATCAAAAACGGCCCTTGGATGGGCACACCTACGTCTTGACCGGGACGTTATCCACCATGACCCGGCGTGAAGCCGAATTGCGTCTGAGCGCATTGGGTGCCAAAGTGACCGGATCGGTGTCCGAAAAGACAACGGCTGTTATCTATGGCGAAAGCCCCGGATCTAAGTTAGCTAAAGCACGACAATTAGGGGTTTCCCAGATGAACGAGCAGGAATTTCTACAATGGGTAGCGAATCAAGGCCAGAAGTAGTCGTGGGATGATGGTCTGGTGTTAGCCGTGTTGACTGGTGGGCCAGACTTATCCATTGGCGTCATTCCCGTTAAATTCTATAATAGTCTCAATAGGATGGCGGTCTTAATCTATTCCGTAAGGAATGGGGCTCTATGCAAATGGACCGCTCCGGTGCGATGCACCTGAGAAAGGGAGAGAACACCGTGCCAGAACGTGTACTGGAAGTCAACAATCTTCGGACTCATTTTTTCACCGACGAGGGTGTCGTACCGTCCGTTGACGGCGTGAGTTTTTACATTGATCAGGAGGAAACTCTCGGTGTTGTCGGTGAATCAGGCTGCGGCAAGAGCGTGACCTCCCTGTCGATTATGCGGTTGGTGCCCAACCCTCCAGGTAGGATTGTAGGTGGGGAAATTTTGTTTCAAGGCGATAATTTGGTGAAAAAGAGCCAGGATCAAATGCGCAATATTCGTGGTAACGAGATGGCCATGATATTTCAAGAACCCATGAGTTCGCTTAATCCGGTCTATACTGTAGGCAATCAAATTGCCGAAACGGTTGTGCTTCATGAGCGGGTCAGTAAACGCGAGGCCTTTAATCGAGCCGTGGAAATGTTGCGACTGGTGGGAATTCCCTCACCCGAGCAGCGCGCCCGTGACTATCCGCATCAACTGTCAGGAGGTATGCGCCAGCGCGTCATGATTGCCATGGCGTTGGCTTGTAATCCCAAACTGTTAATCGCGGACGAGCCCACGACAGCTTTGGACGTCACTATTCAGGCTCAGATTCTGGACTTGATGAAAAAGCTCAAATCAGAGTTTCACGCGGCCATCATGTTAATTACCCACGATTTGGGGGTCGTGGCCGAGATGTGCGACCGCATTGCCGTGATGTACGCCGGCAAAGTGGTCGAAGAAGGGACCACAGCACAAATTTTCCGTGAGCCTTTGCATCCCTATACAGAGGGACTGTTAGCCTCCATTCCGCGAATTGACGAGACCCGACAGGATAAGTTGCATGTCATTGAGGGAACGGTGCCCAATTTGTTGCACCTGCCCAAGGGGTGCTCGTTTGCGCCGCGATGCCCCAAGGCTATGGATATTTGCCGACGCGAAGAGCCGACCTTGGAAGAGGTGGGAGATGGTCGAAAGGTGAGTTGTTGGCTGCACGCCAAAGGAACGGAGGCTGCCTCGTGAGCGCCATACTGAACAACAACGACAACACCGTGAATTTAGGGGTGGACCCGGATGTTCTCTTGTCCGTGCGCGACCTCACGAAATATTTTCCCATTACCGGCGGACTATTTTCTCGGGTGGTGGGCAATGTTAAGGCGGTTGATGGGGTTAGTTTTGATGTCAGGCGGGGACAGACTTTGGGCCTGGTAGGCGAATCAGGTTGTGGTAAAACCACGACCGGTCGTGCCGTGTTGCGGTTGATTGAGCCCACTTCGGGTCAGGTCATTTTTGACGGCCGCGACATCGTCAAACTGCCCAAATCAGAAATGCGAGCCTTGCGGCGGGAAATGCAGATTGTGTTCCAGGATCCGTTTGGATCCTTGAATCCCCGGATGTCGGTGGGAGAAATTATTGAAGAACCGTTGGCCATTCACCATATCGGAAATAACCAGGCACGGCAAAAGCGGGTGCGCGAACTGTTAGAAGTGGTGGGGCTCGCGGCTTACCATATTCGCCGCTATCCTCACGAATTTTCTGGAGGGCAGCGCCAGCGGATTGGCATTGCCCGCGCCTTGGCGTTAAATCCGAAGTTGGTGGTGGCGGACGAGCCGGTGTCTGCCCTCGATGTCTCCATTCAATCGCAGATTTTAAATTTGATGGAGGATTTGCAAAAGGAGTTTGGCCTCACCTATCTATTCATTGCCCACGGCTTGAATGTCATACGGCATATTTCCGAGCGGGTGGGTGTGATGTATTTGGGTGTGATGATGGAAAACGCAGATTCTGATGAGATTTACCGACACCCCTTGCACCCTTATACCGAAGCATTGTTTTCGGCGATTCCTATTCCCAACCCGACGGTTCGCCGCGAACGCATCATTTTGCAAGGCGATGTCCCCAGCCCGGTGAACCCTCCTAGCGGATGCCGATTTCATACCCGTTGCCCCATCGCCCAAGAACGGTGCAAGATAGAGCGGCCGCCTTTGAAGGAGTCGACGCCCGGCCATTGGGTCGCCTGCCATTTCCGTTAGGCCGAGAGAGTGCGGGTCCCTAACGGGGGCCCACTTTAGTGTGAGGAGGGGTGTGATACGGCGGGGCGTTCTTCCTGGGTGCAATATTTTACGGCAATGTGTCACCTCGTGGCCACCCGATCGACATGCCCGCGCCGCAACGTGGGCGCGGTACTGGTGCGGGATCATCGAGTAATCGCGACAGGATATAACGGCGCACCCGCGGGGCAACCCCATTGCATGGATGTGGGTTGCGCCATGGAAAATGGTCACTGTGTTCGGACCATCCATGCTGAACTCAATGCCTTATTGCAATGTGCCCAGTATGGGATTGCCACCCAAGGTGTCGACCTTTATTGCACCGACTTGCCCTGCCGCCATTGCGCGCGCGCCTTGACGCAAGCGGGCATTGCCCGCATCTATTACGTTAGATCCTATGACAGCCCTGAAACGATAGATTTAGCTGTCTCTTCCGGTGTAACGCTGATCCGTGTCGCGGATAGCGAGGCGATTTGACAACGCCTCGGGGGTCACTTTCCCGAGATATAATGACTGGTGTCGGTGGCCCGCGGGAATGGTCGTAATTTCCACCACCACCCAAGACCTAAAATGCCCGCCAATACGGTGAACGCGCCGGCGTAGGTCAAGGCTCCTCCGGCCCCCACCCTGTCAATAGCGACCGGCATCAGCAAAAGACCGCATAGATTAACCAGCGACATGATCAGCCGTTGAATTGCGAACACGCCGCTTTGCTGGCTTGGATCCATTCGAGCGCCGATGTGACTGTCCAGTGCGACATGGACAATGGGAGTCGTTAGGGCGCCGATGGCCGCAAAGACGAAAGCGCCGGCTAAATGCTGCGCGCTGGCCATCGCGACAAATGAGAGGCCGGTGATGACCCAAGAGATAAAATAGGCGGGTTTGAGACGGCGAATCAAGCGCGGCGCGATGATTATGGTCCCAAGCACCGCGCTGACGCCCCAGACGGTACGGATGGCTCCAAAACCCAGCGCGTGGCCATGCCATACGTTTTGGGTTAACAACGGGATGGCCAATGTAAACGCTGGCCACGCTAAGTTGGAACCACCTCGCACCGCCAGCGCCAGAGTGACGAAGGGATCCTCGATAATGGCCCGCCAAGCTGACCAGGGCGAGCGTTTGGGAATGGGCTGGTTTTTGGCCTGCCGCCCTCGTTGGTGCCAAAGAATTCCCGCCAACAGGAATCCCAGGCTAGCGCACAGTATGGCCAGGGTCGCTCCCACGGTGGCTATTAAAAACCCTGCAACCAGGGGACCCGCCACCAGACCGATGCGCGACGCGATTTCGTACCGTGCCGAGGCTTGGGGCGTCCTGGCAGTAGAACTTGTTGCCATCAAGAGAGTTTGCGCCAAGGGGATGATGCGGGAGGCGACGCCGTCAAAGACGAGCGTTGCGGCTACCAAACCTAGGAGCTTGTCCAAAAATTTATTTTGCGTGGGGTGCCAGTGACAGCGATCGGAAATCACCGGCCGCTCAATGGGAGGTCATGCTTGCTGCGGACTG
>JAJZXX010000139.1 GCA_021806205.1 Bacillota bacterium
CCCGATCGCCCTGCCATACGGCCAGAATTGACCCCATGGCGCCCCTGATTTGCCTTCTATTATCAGAATTCCGGTGAATTGCACGGGTGATCACGGACTTGCGTCGTCGTGTACTAGAGGCCCTCAAACCGTTTCTGCAGCGCAACAATCTCGGTCCCGTCGATGCGTCGAAATAACAGATTGGGAACGCAGAACTCACGCTCGGGGCCATAGCTTTCCAGGTCAATCGTTTGAAGCCACTTCTGACGTTCACGGTCGTTCACTTGGAGCGCATCCAATACCACGCCGGCCGCGAAGGGAATGATGGGTTCGGCCGCCATCGCGAAATACGCGATAAGATTGATGGCCGTTCGCAACACGACTCCGGCCTCATCGCGTTGGGTTTTGAGGAGATTCCACGGGGCTCGCCGATCCAGGTACACGTTCCCGGTCGACCACAGTTCGCGGAGGACCTGCACCGCCTTGCGAAACTCTTTGACGGAGCATTATGCAGTGCCCCGAGCGCATAAAGAGACCTGCCCTCAACGGAATGATCCGCGAATTAAAATGTGTTATTCAGTGTATACTTATCTGTGTTCTGACATACACTGTGTGGTAAAATGGAAGCGATCAGATTGGAACGAAGGGAGCGGATGACCATGCAAACCGACCTCTTGAAGGATGTCGACGTGCTTCTGGGTGGGTTCGAATTGGGAAGCCACATCGGGATCACCGAGCTTCAGCGGAGTACCGATTGGCGCCAACGTTTCGCGGCCTCCAAAATGGTGGAGATTTTGGACCGCAATCAACCCCTTGCGGTGATGTTAAAACCCGAAATCTTTGATGCCATCCGGCAGTACATTGCCGTACTCGAACAACAACTGGAGACATTACAAGTCGACGCGCTGTTCGCCCAACGTCCCGAAGCGCGGATGAATTGGACCACGGGCAACGATCTCAAGCGACAAGCCCAGGAAAGCCTCCGCGACCGCCATGAATTGATCCGAGGGTTGCTGGATGGCGATCAATGAGGCGCTGCTGCAGCTAGCGATTGAACAACTGTCCCCCATTGAGGGGATCGTCATGGACGCCGACCGATTGGTCGATGACGTCGTTCTCCTAGCCTATGTATTTGACGACCCGCAACGGTTTTCGACCGCCCTCACCCATGTGATCAACGCGGTCCATCTCATTGTCCGTCAGCGGCGGATCGGGCAGCCCCTGGTAAATAACAAGGCGGGATGGTGGTCGTACCACTTTCAAAGCCAAAGAGCCCAACGCCATACAGCGGATATGCGGATTGTGTACCAAGACACCGGGACTACGATCCGTATTATGGGATTCGGCCATCGATGGATTCCGCAAGGTCTGTACAACCGACTTTCTCCGAAATAATAACGCCCTCTGCCACGGAGGACATTTCTGCGCGTGGTTCACACGTTTATCTGATCGCAGGCACCGAGATTAAAAGGCCCGTTCGAGGATCTAAGGCGTGGTTCAAATGCGCTGTAGTCCTTGCGCATCAACGCTCTCGGGGTTTCTTCATGTCTGCGTTGTCGCCCCCAAAACACCCATTCCATGGGACGCGAAATCCTATCTCGACCCGATTTGCGGGTTGTGGTAGCGGATGATCAGTGGAATGAAACCGCCCATGAACTAGACAAACGCTTGGCGGCCATTATTCGCCATGGCCACCTGTCTCCGTCACAAGCCGATGACCTCATGCGTGCCATCACAGAACTCGTCGAGACCCACGTCATTGAGATCATTCCTCGCGATTTTTATGCGCAGGTAGAGTCCGTGGCTCGGCGACGAATTCCCCGCAATCCGCAGGACTGGCAGACCGTGGCGCTCGCCATCGTCTTAGGTGCCCCCATTTTGACGGGCGACCAAGTCTTTCTCGGCTGCGGATGTCCGACGTGGACCGTAGAAACCTTGTTGCAAGAGCTCAAGTAACCCGGACGCTTTGCGCCACAGCCGATCTGTCTGCGTCTCGACTCGCTGCGCGAGAAAATACATAATCGACCTCCGTCATGTCGGACACCACGCCGCATGGCGCATTCGCTGTGCGTGCAGGAATGACACTAACGAGGTCTCCCGATCGAGCAAAGTGCCGTCGAGGTCAAAAAGAACGGCGCGGATGGCCCTACCAACCACCTCCCACTTTTATCCCGCCAAGCTTTGGTATCCGATGGTCGGCCAGGCCCCCAAGTCCCAAAACGGATGGGTGCAGCTATCGCCAAGCCATAGGAGATAATATCGGTAAAGAGTCGTCGCTCATGCCATGATATCCTTGCGGGACATTTGCCCCCGTAAGCCCATCAAAAGGCGCTAGTGCGGGTTTGCGAAAACCCATATGGGTTCCCTCATGCCTCCAGTGCCACGTTACAAACGGCGGTAGATGTCTCCACGATTCCCGATGGCAATAATCAGGATGAGCAACGCCTCCTGCTCAATGGAAAACACCACGCGGAAATCACCGACACGCAGTCGCAGGAGAGCGTCGGTACCCACCAAACGCTTGACCTGCCGATTGGCGAGAGGATCCTTCGCCAACTCCAACAACGCCGCCCGTATCCTGTTCCGCACGTCCGGAGGTTGTTTCTCAAAGAAACTTGTGAGCCTGGCGACTGAACCGCAGCGTAAACATCACCGCTCGGGAAACACGTCGTCGAAGGAAAGGGTCTTGCCGCGCCGCATCTCATCGCGAATCCGTCGGTACTCGGCCAGCTCTTCCGCGCCCACGGGCTCATCATCTTCATCAATCAATGTGTGGATGAAGTCGGCCAAGGCCGGCAACTTATCAGCCGGCAGATCGTCAATCACCCGGTGCAATTGTTCCCGAGACAGAGCCACGTGCATCACCTCTACCCATATTTTATCATGTCATTATGCTCCCGCCCGCGACTAGCGCGGACGTTGGACGAATTTTCTGCTAAATACGAACCGACCCGAATGTGCATGATTCGGCACCTCAAGGATCGAAGGAATTGGCCCACAGGTTTCATACGGAAGGGTGCTCCCTGTCGGCGAATCGGGGACCGGAAATCCCGCGATCACGCGGCCATCCCGTCGCTGCGATAGTCTGGGGTCAGGAGCTATCACCGCTCTCCCCCGACGGACCGTCTATCACGTCCCTCGGGCCGGACCACATCCATAGGCTCTTGGTGACGCCGTGGTGAACGGCGGGACGGAACACCAAAACAACAACGCCCGCAATCGCTTGCGGGGCAAGGCTTTCATGGTGTCCCCGGCAGGATTCGAACCTGCGACGCCGGGATTAGAAGAACCGCACTCAGGTGTCTAGGGTGTCGCTCGGATGCCCCGAAGTCCTTGTCCATCAACGAATTCGGGGTTGCGTGTGTCTACGCTGTCGCTCTCGAAATACCCATTTCATGGCTTCGTGGTGACGCCGTGGTGACGGATGCCATGCGTCGCTCACGCGACCAAACAACATCCCGAGGTCGTGGGCAACGATACCCCAAGCCTTTTCGGCCGTTTCGTCGGGTTGGCCGCGGCTCAGATATCTCCGTTCATATCGTGAGACCGGTGGTCCAGTGCCTGAAATAACGCGAGTAACCGGCGATGAATCTTCTCCTGAACATCATCAGTCGCGTGTCCCGCACGCGAAAGGACCACCGTTTGGTTCCCGGTATACAGCTTTTCGGGTCGAACATACGAGTCGTGCGGTAACGATCCCTCCGTAAAGTCCGTCGGACACAAAGAAACCGAGTCGGGCCATGCACGGCTCGTGATCTGGCAGAAAATATAGTCCCCGTCCCCCAACACCGCCAACACCAAGGCTGGGCGACGTTTCGCGCGTTCCAAATCCGTGAACGGAAATGGCACGACGACGACATCGCCCACTACAAGTTTTTCCATGCCTCATCCTCTTCGGGCGTTAACCAGGCCACGGCCAGAGACGCTTCCGAGAGCACGGCTGTGTCCGGCACCTGGTGCCGCAAACGGAGAAATTGCACGAAATCCGCCACCTCCTCCACCAAATCGTCGGGGAGGTCGCGCAACGCGGACCACAATACGTCTCGCGTCGTAGACGATGCCATCAAAATCCCCCCTCAAGTGCTGATGGATTTATTATAGCCGAACCGGAGACAGGGGACCATTCCTGACACCAGGCCGTCCCGGCAGGGATGGTCGCTTACCCGGGGAATGGCTGGCGTAGAACACCCCCCGACAGGAGTGGGCTGTCGAGATTCACTCCGATGACTGTATTCGGACCATGGAGAAAGAATAATGGAAGTTACGTCATCCTCAGCCACGGGACAAAAAGCCGCTTGGCATGCCAACACATTGCGGTATTGGTATCATCGGAAGAACCTCGCTGCATTGCACTTCTTACTGCACGAACGCCCCCGTATATTCCGCAGCGGCGGATCTTCAGGACAATACCTGCCTTTGGGCAGCATTCTGGCGCTAGAGAGCCGGATGGGCGGAAAAAGTTTGACGGTAAGAGATCCCTTTGGTATTATTATGGCGACAGTGTTCACCACGCCTAGCGCGCAAGCGATGCGAAACCCGGTGAGCCATTTGCTTTATTTAGGGGAATAATATCTATGGCATATAGCGTAAAACCCGCGACCTCCATTGATCAGCAGGTTGCCCTCCTTAAAGGCCGCGGTTTGGTGATTCCGGACGAGGGTACCGCCACAGCGATCTTGCAGCGCATCAGCTACTACCGCCTTTCCAGATATCTCGTGGATTTCAAGCGTCTAGACGACACCTACCAACCAGGCACTCAGTTGTCGACCATCTATGCGATTTATGAATTCGATCGCCGCTTCCGGAACCTTCTGCTGGGGATGATCGAACCCATTGAAATTTCTATTCGGACCAAGATTGCGCAGTACCTTGCAGTAACGTGTGATCCCCTTGCATATCGCGACTCAACCTACTTTGTGGATGCAACCGAGCATGGCAGCCAATTAGCGATGATAGACGCCGAAATCGCGCGGAGTCGCGAACCGTTTGCTGATCATTATCGGAAATACTACGGCGGCACGTTCCCGATTTGGGTGGCTGTCGAGATGATGTCCTTCGGATCGGTATCCAAAATGTATAGCAATTTGGTCCGTACCCATCGCCAGCAAATTGCCAAACCGCATTACGGACTGACTGAAAAAGTCATTAGTCAGTGGCTCCGGAGCCTGGTGACGGCGCGAAATGCCTGTGCACACTTTGCCCGTCTGTATCGCCGGACCCCCACGTTTCAGCCCAAGATCTGTGATGACGATCGCTCCGATATTCCGGTGCCTCAGTCCTGGTTCACGGTCTTCATGGCCGCGCGGCACCTCTATGAGCCGTGGGCTGACTGGGGACATTTTGTGACGGCGCTTGAAACGCTATGCGACGAGTATCGAGGTGTTGTTGACGTCAGGGACATGGGATTCCCCTCGCACTGGGTCCACCTCTTACGGCGTCCGTGCCGACGCCATCCTTAACCGGAGACGGCTTGGCGTCGGCTTGCACTGTCGCCCCGAGGACCGCGAACCCATTTCAACCGTCCCCTTAACCTACGTTAACTTTGCGTTACGACTGATACGCTATCCGGCCCAAGCGGGTCTTACGGCATATTCGACCCCGAAATTGCCGCACGCAACTACGAGATGTCCCTTGAGGCCGGGGCCTACAGGCGGGTACAATCTTATCGCAACATCATGGTTACATGTACTGAAGTTGGACACTCAAACTGCGCAACACATTGTAGGTGTTAATCCACGCTACCGACAGGGCGTCACAAATGTCCGGAATCTTCACCTTACTCCCGGTGCTTGCTAGCTGTTCCATAGTTACTACCGTGCCCCCGATAACCTTGGCATAGGCAATAACCCAAGGATCGGCACACGCAAGAAACTCCTCCCTCCACCTGTCTTTAAAGCGCGGAGTGTCCTTAACAAGCGTAGAAATAGCTTGATACTCCGTCACCACGGCACTGCGAGCAGCGTCCAATTCCATTACAGGTTGACACAAGACTGCACCGGCGCGAACCCACTGAGCCAGCTCGTCATCGTGTTCGTCCACCATTTCACTACGAACCCAATCAATGACGCGGATCCGCGCAGCGAACTCGGGCAGGCTAACCCAAAACCCCGGGGCTAAATCAAACGAATAGTAATTACGATAGGCTTGTATCAAAACATTAGTGTCAAGAACATACGCACAGGACAACAGGCGATCGTTCCTTTCACAATTTCGTTATGAATTCCGTATACTTTTCGAACGTCTCTCTCTTTAACCCGGTCAACCGATACGCCTCCGAATACAATGTCGTGCCCTCCCGAACCGATTGTATGATTGCTCGGCTAAACGGTAACCCCATGCGGTATCGAGCGGTCCAATGAAAATTGCCGCCGCCAGATTTGGATCTACTGACCCATTCGCGACTCTTGTATTCGTGATAGAAGGAAAGAAACTGCTCTCGTCTCATCAGATTGAGGTCTAATGCTCGTCGCGCCACAACGATTTCGCTCAGTTTAAATCGGTGAGCAAGCAATGGAATCAAGTGTTTTCCTGCCCAGTTCTCCCGCATTTCCTTTGCCGGCACCAAAAACTCGGCCGCCACTAGATTGCAAAATTTTTCTACTGGGTCCTCGGCAACCTGTAAGTCACGGAGGTCGAACACGGCACTTTCACTTAGAGCCACATGGGCCAACTCGTGTGCCACAGTGAACATTTGCGCCGCCTGTGCATCCCTGCGGTTCACAAAAATCAGTGGCGCATAATCATCGATCAACGTGAAGCCCCGAAATTCGTCCGGGTCAAGAAGTCGATGCGTATTGTGGCCCACCAGGCCTCTTACCATGACAAGGATACCGGATCGTTCAACCGCACCAAACAACTTATTCAGAGCATCTTCCCAATTAGGTTCGTGGGCGGCCCAATTGGGCTCAAGATCTAAGGCGTCCCTCATTATCGCTACAACTTCCTCAATCGGCATCCCGAGGTGAGCATGCCCGACAAACGGTAACGGCTGATTCCCTTCCGCAATCAGAAAATCGTGCATCCAGTCCTGTCGCAGTTGCATTTGACGAACGGTATCTAGCAAATTAATGCTCGGGCGCACAGGGCTACCGTCCTCCACGGTGCGAAAGTACGGAATAGGCAGTACGTTATTAGACGGCGGCTTTGGCAAAAAGAAGAAGCCCAACGGTGTATGGGTTCTTCGGGCAAGATCCTTCAATTGCGGCATTGTTGGTTTTCTATCTCCCGCCAACCATTCCCGAATGCGCGGCATTTTTTCAAGTGGCAAATCGCCATCCTGTCCGCCTCTGGATATGGCCCACAGGAGCATGTCTCGACTGATGGTGATCTCCCTTGCCACCTCGCTACCCTCCTTTCCCTTGGCGTTTCATTTTAGTTGTTATTCGCCTACTGGTAATCCAATCAATGGAATTTATGTTAGACATAGTCCTCGCCAGTTCCTGCTCGCGCACGGGACGGGATTCCAAATCGTTAGTAGATGCACTTTATACCCTATGCCGAACCGCAACCGATCGCAACGACGGCAGGCTCGGAAATTCCTTGCTACATGCGAATAGCGTACTAACCGCCCCGTATGTGCATGATTCGGAACCTCAAGGATTGAAGGAATTGGCCCACAGGTTTCATGCGGAAGGGTGCTCCCTGTCGGCGAATCGGGGACCGAAAATCCCGCGTTCACGCGTCCATTACGTCGCTGCGATAGTCTGGAGTCAGGAGCTATCACCACTCTCCCCCGACGGACCGTCTATCGCGTCTCTCCCACCGAACCGCATCCACAGGCTCTTGGTGACGCCGTGGTGGATCAAGGGACGGAAAACAAAAACAACAAAACCCGCAATCGCTTGCGGGTCAAGGCTTTCATGGTGTCCCCGGCGGGATTCGAACCTGCGACGCCGGGATTAGAAGGCCCGTACTCCGGGGTCTAAGGTGTCTTCCAGATGCGCTGCAATCCTTATATATCTGCCATTCCGGGGTTTCAGAGCATCTACGCTGTCGCTTCCAAAACACCCGTTCCATGGCTTCGTGGTGACGCCGTGGTGACGGATTCGATCCCTCTCAAACCCAACGCCACAACGTGCGTATTGGTGGGTCCACCACAATGACGATCCGCGCCATGAAGCCCCGTGCATACACCCAGAATAGCAACGCCGTGGATTCGTCGCTGAGGGCTATACGCGTGGATCTCCCTAAATAAACACCCACCGTAGCATGACTTCATAGACGTGCTTATTGTCGCCGAGTTGACACCCCACTGATTGACCGGGAGTCCACTCTTCTGAATAGCCAGGTGGCGACTCGATGGGAAATCTCTGCGGGGGATGGCCCATCATCGATGTGGCAGGCTTGTCCTTGCTAAGAATATTGCCGGTTCGCCGTGATGACACGCGCCCTCCGGTTAAATATTGGGGCCATTCCGGCACCACCGGATCAAGAGTCGAGCATCGGCTCCCGCATCCCCGATCCATCTGGTAGGTCATAGAATCGCCACCGCTAGCCCATTTGAACAAAATCTCGCGCCGTCATAATGTGCGGAGTCGTAATGCCCGATTCCAGAAAATCCTTGTCTCCCGTAATGAGTATGTCCACATGCGCGGCAACCGCCGCGCGAAGAATCGGGCGATCCGAAGCATCCCGCACGAGGACTTCATCCGCTATGCGCCCGTCGGGTGTCTGAACCACCTCGACGACCGTGAAGACCAGTGCCAAAAAGCGTTCCAAGGCCGGAATTTTGTGCGGAAACTTACGATTATACACCCGCCGCAGTTCGTCAATGTTTTGGTCGGTAATGCACCCATCATTCGGATGAGTGACCGCTTTCCGATAGGCTTGATAGGGAACCCCGGAGGGGTTTAATGAGGCGGAGAGGAGAATGTTGGTGTCGATCAACACCTTCACGTCAATCGGTGTCCTTTCGCATCGCTTTCACGAGATCCATCACCGCGTCGTCGGAGCCCAAGCCGACGCTCTCGGCCTCTCCGGCCATGTCCTGCTGGAGCATCTTCATCGCATAGACGGCCGAATTCATCAAAATCACGCGATCATCCTCACAGATGAGCGTCACCCGGTCACCGGCCGACAACCGCAACTGGGACCGGATATCTTTCGGGAGCGTGATCTGTCCCTTGGCCATCACTTTGGCATTATCGATGATGGGCACTGCCATGTCCTATCCACCTTTCTACAAATCAGCAACTGTCCCTACTTTCCCTACCGTTATCTTACGCGATTCACACAGAAAAATACACCCGTTAAAGGCACGGAAGTCTTAGAAGGCCCGCCCTTGAGGGGCTAAACTAAACCCGAGTAGGCGAATGGCACGTGCCTCGACCGCACAGGTACTGGCTTCCGCCGCGTAATCCCGTTAGGCGAACCGAACGTCCCGGTGGTGGGCGGACAGCCAACCACCCCGAAATGAGTGGATGGCAGACCCCTCATAGGCTAAATGCAATGCCGGGATGTTGGCGGACTCACAAAGATGTAGTGGGAACGCCTTTCTACAAATTTCATCAAGAGCAGCATCGGTGCATTACTAATGCGTGGGCACGAGACACCATGCGTTCTATTGGCTTGGCGCTCTCGTGGTGACGCCGAGGAAATTGTAGCGTTTGTTGGGGAAATAAAAACCCGCAATCGCTTGCGGTGAAAGGGTTTGGATATGGTGTCCCCGGCAGGATTCGAACCTGCGACGCCGGGATTAGAAGGCCCGCACTCCGGGGTCTCAGGTGTCTTCCCGATGCGCTGCAATGCTTGTGCATCAACGGATTCGGGGTTCCGTAATATCTACGCTGTCGTTCCCAAAACACCCATTCCATCCCTATTCCATCCCTTCGTGGTGACGCCGTGGTGAC
>JAJZXX010000079.1 GCA_021806205.1 Bacillota bacterium
CAGCAGACACGCCAAGAGGAGTACGTATCCCAAGGCTTTCACGCGCTCGGACGTCTTCATAAATAACGAGTCTTTCACGGCTTGCGGTACAATAGTGGCATGGAGGGAGTACCGTGCAAGGTTTAAAACGATTTCTAGGCGACACGACCCCGTGGAGCCGACGCAGTATTCGCTGGTTTTGGATGGCAGCCATATTGACGGTCATTATGGTGGCGTTGGCGTATATTCTTTTGTGGTTTGGTCTACAGGGAAAGGTATCAGCAGCATTGGCGTTGGCGGGGCAGGGAGTATCTATCATCTTGACGGCTGGCGCCATGTGGGGGGCATACCGCGTCAGACTTCACGATATAGAAATAGGGAGGCGCCCGCCACACTAAGCGGGCGTGGAAACGGGGGTGGCAATTCGCTGGTAAAGAGGATAGAGCAATTCCCTGGATCTCGACGGGCCATACGTGTCGTCGTCGTCGTGGCATTGGTGTGGCTATGGGCCCATCGACAGTCGGAGATCCCCGTGGCGTGGCTCGCCCATTGGCATGGATAAAGGTCGTATTCGTATCGGCCAGGTGAACTTTTCCTTCACGTCACTCGAGGCGTCAGGCACGCGGGTGAGGCTTAGCATGCCAGGACCCGAAGAGATCTTAGTACGGGTGCCAATCGGCCTCCGTGTCGATGTCGGGGAACTGTTGTCCCAACACGCGCAATGGGTGATGAGGCGTCATCGCGAACTGACGACACTGAACCCCCTGCGTCCGGTTTTGACGGCGGACGGATTTGTGTGGATTTTGGGGCAAAAACAGGAGGTGGCTGGCATTCTCACGAAGCCTGTCCCAAGTGTATCTGAATTGCTGGCGGCCTGGTATAGAGAGAATTCCGCGCCGGTTTTTTCACAACGTCTCGAGGTCTGGAGCGAGCATTTGGGAATATCCTATACGGACATGGTGGTCTCAAATGCTCGCACCCGATGGGGGTATTGCCGCCGAGATGGGCGCATCGGCCTGTCCTGGCGTCTTTATCAAGCTCCGTTGTGGGTCATTGATTATGTTGTCGTGCATGAATTGGTTCATCGAAACCAGCCCCATCATCAGCCCGCCTTTTGGCAGGGCGTGCGTGCTGCCTATCCCCAATCCGTCGATGCTCGGAAATGGCTTCGCATGATGGGTCCCGCATTGATGTGGTAGCGTATAAGGCATCTTCTCGCCGGGACTTGATATTCCCAAAGGAGACGCCCATGCCTCGGGTTTGGAGCACCCACACGGATGAAAAATGAGGGCCGTTGATGGATCCAGGGGGTATCTAGATGTCGGGCATGACACGATCTTGTATGATCTCAGATGTTGTATGGCCAATCTTTTTTCAAGGGATGGAGCGACGGGCCATTTTGATGAGGGCCGGGTAACACCCGGGTCGAGGGTACCACCAGACGGACACCAGGACGGTCAGTCGTTCTCTTCTCCATCCGGGCTCCTTGGCGGTGAGCGAGGACCACACGCCCTCGCTCGATGGGGCGAAGAAAGCCACCCCCGGGCAGACGACGAGATTTATAGTGAGTCCAGGGGTTCTTGTGAGGACTGCAGACTCCATCAGGAGTCGAGAAAAGCCGAAAGAGATTATTAGAGGTTTTTCTAACCAGACGATGGAATGCCTAACACTATCTTTAGGGGGACGGCCCTAATAATCGGGGCTACGAGTTTTGCAGCGATGCGCCTTGTGATAGAAAGTACCATCAACCGGTTTACACGCGGTGTCCCATATGGTCGACCGGCCGTTTAGGGACCCCAGACCAGAGTTGGCATCCATTGAGCGAGCGGCTTTAAAGGCAACCCAAGGCGGGCAAATTCAATCGATTTGGCCTAGCAGATGGTCCTGTAAATCGGTGCGGATGTGTACGACGGCTTAACCACGCTTTCAAAGATTGTCGTGCTGCGCCATTAAACGGTGTCGGGAATGTCCCAGTAGGCATATGCTATACTGACCTGTGTGTGTAGCGACTTAGGACGCCGCTTTGGGGGGAGGTGGGGCCGATGTACCCCGAAAATCTCAGACGCGGTGTCCAGTGGTTGCGTGAGCGCCCTTGGATTTGGATTATAGTGGCCGGAGCCGTTGCGGTTGGTTTGGTGTGGTGGGCTTGGGATGTTTTGGCAGCGACGGTCGGAATCCGTCAGGCGCTCCATTTTATCGCAGTCGCTCTCAGAAACTTCGCGGGAGCGCTTGGGCCGTGGGGCCCATTCCTCATTATTATTGCCTTGGCGATTCACAGCATCGTGATTGTATTTCCCATGGAAATACCTACTTTGGCGGCATTTGCCCTCTATGGACCGATTGGCGGCATTGCCGTCGTGTGGACCGGTTCTATGGTGGCGGCTGCGATTTCCTATATTTTGGGCCGATTTATTGGACCGCCGGTGTTAAAGCGCTGGGAAAATAATGCACGTGTCAAAACCTTGGTGGCCGGTGTCGAACATTTAAATCCCATGACGCTCATTTTGGTCAGGTGGGTCTCGCTAATCCCCTTTGACGTGTTGAATTTGGTGTTTGGAACCTGCCAAGTGCCGCTAATCCGATTTGCCTGGACCACGGCGGTGGGAGTGCTTGCCACCAACGTGGTCATGGCGCTCTTATATCGTTCGGCGCTTCACGCGCATTGGGGTCAATTAGTGGGATTGTTGGCGGTGATTTTTGTTATGGGTTGGGCCACCTATATTTGGACTAGCCGATCCCGTTCAAAGCGCATGGGGTCCTCTGATGATCTGGAAGCTTAATTTCTTTACGAAGACATGACGCCGATGCGTTGATGGAACGTACGGAGAAATCTGGGGCCATCCAGCTGCGTTGCGACTTCTATGCAACCCTGGTGGGGCTGTCGAGCATCGACAACAGTCATTCCATCGGTCCATCGGCCGTGTGTTTCCACCCGTACGGGATAGCGTTGGGTTTTTACCAAGGATGGATCTTCGGCCACCGCGACGGCTAGCGGGTCGTGCAAAGGGCACCACCCCTGGATAGAGGGGTTACCCAATTCATAGGCGGCCATGTAAAATGCCGTAGCTTGGCGAAGCAAGCTTGCATAGGGGCGATTCGGGTCGAGTCGCTCCAATTGGTCTTTTGTAAAGGGGGCTTGCATTGTCACGTCCAGTCCCACCATGGTGATAGGGATGTTGCTTTGAAAGATTAGATCGGCAGCTTCGGGATCTCCCCAAATATTGGCTTCTGCTACCGGGGTGACATTGCCGGGACAAAAGGCCGCCCCTCCCATTAGGACAACCCGTTCGATCAGGGGCGCTAAGCCGGGATCGTAGAGGAGAGCCCGGGCTAAATTGGTTAGGCGGGCTACCATCACGAGAGTCACCTCGCCCGGATGTTTGCGCACGGCGGCCCGGATATAGTGGGCAGCATCTAGGGGTTCTGAACGGCGCTTGGGGCCTGGCACCGGGGCATCGCCCAAACCGTTGTGTCCGTGGTATTCAGGGACAGGTCCGCCCCAGGGCCGTATGAGCGGTCGATCGGCACCCCGAAAGACGGGGGTTTCCCTATGTAAGAGGTCTAAGACGGCTAGCGTATTGCGGGTGGTGCGGTCAAGGTCGGCATTGCCAAAAACTGTCGTCACGCCCATGAGATTCAAGATAGGGGACTGCGCCGCATACACGAGTGCCCACGCATCGTCAATGCCGGTGTCGACGTCAAGAATGATAGAACGCATTTGACCAGTTGGTGGCATAGCTTGACTCCCTCCGATACATCCTGAGTGTACATGAGTGAGGCCCAGATGCTAAATGTTATGCGGGGAATAAAGACCCGGATAAACGGAAGTTGCCATACGAAGCGAATTCGTCTATACTAATACTATTAGGGAGTATGAGTAGGAGGAGAACGCTATTTACCAGTACGAACACGACAAAGACAACCTCATGGCACGCTTGAAACGGGTGGAGGGGCAGGTTAAGGGGATTATGCGCATGGTTGACGATGGCCGCTATTGCCCTGACATTCTCCAGCAAGTGGCGGCTATGACCGCCGCCATGGATGAGGTCTCCCTCCTGCTTTTGCGATCCCACATCGAGGGATGCGTGAAAGATGCCATTGAACAGCACCAAGGCGACGAGCCGATTGAAGATCTTATCTCTGTGGTTCGTAAGGTAATTCGACGATAGAAGGGCGGATCTATGGCAGACGTTGCATCCTCCATTCAGGAAGAAATGCGCAAGAATCTCGTACTGGACATTGCTGGTATGACGTGCGCGAGCTGTGTCCACCACGTGGAAAAAGCCCTCAAAAAAGTCCCCGGGGTTGACGGCGCCGAAGTCAATTTGGCTTTGGAAAAGGCCCGGGTAACTTTTGACCCGTCTGTCACTGGGAGCCCCGATTTCGTTCGGGCCGTCTCGCAGGCGGGATATCGCATACGGACAGATTCTACCAGCTTTTCTCTTCAGGGGCTGGAGGAGGCCCCCGTGCGTGAGCGGGCCGAACGGGTCCTTCAAAAACTTATGGGCGTGGTGCGTATTAAGGTGAGTCCGGCCAACGCCAGCCTTACGGCGGAGTATATCCACGGCGTCATTGAACCCACCGTATTGATAGATGCGTTGGTGCATGCTGGTTTTTCGCCTTCCGTGCAAGAGAGTGGGGTAGCTGTAGATGCCCGCCAAAAGGAATCCACTCAGGCGCTCGTGCGGTTGGGTGTGGCAGTGTTGTTCACCCTGCCGCTTTGGGCCGCCATGCTCAAGATGTTTATGGATCTGGGTCCGACTTGGTTTACTAACCCTGTGATGCAATTAGCGGCTGCCAGCGTGGTTCAGTGGGGTCCAGGCTACTCCTTCACGCGACGCGCCTGGCTCAATGTTCGACACGGCAACGCCAATATGGATGTACTAGTGGCGATCGGGACGTTGGCTGCCTGGACGGTTTCCGTTTACGGTGTCTGGGCGCATGCAGCTCTTTATTTCGATACCTCGGCGACCGTTATCACGCTCATTTTGGTGGGCAAGTATCTGGAGGCATTGGCTAAGGGTAAGACCTCCGAAGCGATCCGGCAGTTGCTGGCGTTGCGCCCGAAGACCACCCATCTCGTGCGTGCCAATGGCGATGTGGTTGCCGTGGCAGTGGAATCCGTGACCGTCGGCCAGCGTTTAGAGATTTGGCCGGGGGATCGAATCCCGGTGGATGGCCAGGTAGTTAGCGGCACGGGCCTTCTTGATGAGGCCATGCTGACCGGCGAATCTGATTGGCAGACGAAGGAGGTGGGAAAGCCGGTATCGGCTGGCACCGTCCATCGGGGCGATCGGGCCTTTGAGATGCAAGCGGAACGGGTCGGTCGCGACACGGTGCTTGCCCATATTGTTGATGCAGTGGAAGAAGCTCAGGCGGCCAAGGCGCCCATACAGCAATTTGCCGATCGGGTATCCAACGTGTTTGTGCCCATTGTTCTGGGTGTCGCTTTAGTGACTTTTGCTGGGACCGGGCTGGTGTCTGGTGATTATCGCATGGCGTTGCTCCGCGCTGTAGCCGTGTTGGTGGTGGCCTGCCCGTGTTCGTTGGGGCTTGCTACTCCCACCGCCGTGATGGTGGGAAGCGGATTGGGTGCGCGATTGGGTGTGCTGTTCCGCAATGGGGAAGCTTTAGAACGAGTGGCTCAGGTTCGAATGGTTGCGATCGACAAAACCGGTACTCTTACGGAGGGGCATCCTAGGGTGGAACGCATTCTCGTCACGGGCACTACCGATGAAAAGGGTGTGTTAGCCATGGCCAAAGCCTTAGAAGCCACCTCAACCCATCCCTTGGCTGAGGCCATCATGAAGGCTGCAGAATTGGTGGATCCGATTGCCATGGAAGATGTGTATGCTGAGCCAGGTCAAGGTATGGTGGGGTTTTGGGATGGCGAACCGGTATTGTTGGGCAGCACGAAGTTACTCGCGAGTTACGGCGTCACGCTACCTGAGACTTTAGGGCACCTGGTGGCGAGGGATGCCACGGCAGGCCGTACGGTGGTCTTTCTGGCTAAGAAAGATAGGGTACAAGGAGCTTTTGTTATCGCCGATCGGATTCGTGACGACGCCAAGGCTGCCGTGGCCGAACTCCAAAGGCGCGGTGTACGTGTGGTCATGCTGACCGGGGACCGGCAGAACACCGCACAAAGAGTGGCAGCCGAGGTGGGGATCGGTGAGGTGCGGGCCGAGCTGTCACCCCAAGATAAGGCGGAGTTCATGGACCAAGAGACTGTTGGCGCCAGGATTGCCATGGTCGGGGACGGAATCAATGATGCACCCGCTTTAGCCCGTGCTTTTGTAGGAATGGCCGTGGCGAGCGGTAGCGATGTGGCCACTGAGACTGCCGAAGTCACCCTCATGCGCTCAGAAGTGGGTGCGGTTCTCCAAGCCTTGACGATTGGCCAACAAACGGTCGCCAAGATCCGGCAGAACCTCTTTTGGGCGCTGTTTTACAACGTGGTGATGATACCATTGGCTGCTCTGGGAGTGCTATCCCCCATGGTTGCCGGCGCAGCCATGGCATTTAGCTCGGTTACGGTGGTCACCAACTCGTTGCTTTTAAAATTTTCGGTAAGGGAGGTATCATGATGGATCGCGTCGAGTTTTCCGTGAAGGGGATGACCTGTGATAACTGTGTGAACAGCGTGACACAGGCGTTGAAACAAGTCGACGGGGTCAAGGCTACCCAGGTTACGTTAGCCGAGGAAAAGGCCCGGGTTACGTTTGATTCCAACGTGACCACGGCGGACCAAATTAAAGAGGCGGTTCGCCAAGCCGGATATGAAGTAGCCTAAGACAGACAATCAGAGTCAACGGGATGGCCGAGGGGTTTGCGTGATGGAAATAGTAGGGCTCGAGGACATGCGAACGCCCCCGATGAAGGGATGTCGTTCCGAAGCTCTGACTATAAACCATCCCAGAACCCTGGTGAGACAGCGGAGGCCTCAGTGGAACTTTGGCCATGGGGCTTCCTGTCCACCCCACGAAGCCTGGCCGGACCAAACTGGGATTTTAAGGCTTAGGGTGGTAGACTAAATAGCGAAGATTAAACTTGCGGTTATTATCGGCGAAGATTTGTAACCGATGCGGCGGAATCACGTTTAATTCATAGAAGCATACACAAATGGTTGCGTCGGGCTAGGGGTGGGAAACATCGTGGGGCGATTGGTCGCTATGTTCGGCGGGTTCATTATAACGGTTGGATTTGTGGCGCCGTCCGGAACGTTTGTCAGGATTCCCGGGGCCGTATGGCCGGGCGTAACTCCGGCTCCTTCTCCCCAGTCTACAAGAGCTATGGACATAGGTCATCAGGTGATGCGGTCGGTGATGGATGGGAAGTCCATTGCGGGCGTGGTGTTAAAAGAGTCTTCCGCTAAAATTTGGCTACGGCCTTTGTTCGCTAAAAAACGCGATGTGCAGGTAGTGCCACTATCCTCTAAAGCGGTAATTTGGCGCGGCGGTTGGCGATTTGTGGGCCATTCCGACTTGCGCCACCTCTCTGTGGATCTGGTTATACAAAATAAAGAGGTGCTGGGGGTATTGGCGTATCATGATGCGTATGGACGGGTGCGGAAGCGTCAGGGGGATTGGGTCACGATCCAGCGGGTTATCGGTAAACTGAACAGTAATCCTGCATGCCGCAAGCTGACGGGACGGCCTTTTCGGGCGCGCATTAATCGAGGGACCGTTTGGAATTCCAAGCGGTATCTCTTGCCTAGACATAGTCTGGTGCAGTACACAGTTTACGGTGTGCCAGGCTATCCGTTTATGTTAGGGGGAGTGGAAGATTATGGCAGGGCCCCGTGCCACCCGCCACAGTCCGCCTGGTCGTTTGAAGGCACGAAGTTCTGGCAGGAAACTCCTCGATGGGGGTTCTGAGGAGTGGTGGGGGAACCAGGTTTGATTGATTGGGTACAGGCTGAGAGTTTACAAAATTATTGGAGTGAGATTTTGCCTACCCCGCTCGGAGACTTGTGGGTGGTTCACACGGAGTCGGCATTGGTTCAGGCCGAATTTGGGAGGGTGCCCCCCACTCATGTGGGGTCACAACCGATATTAACGGGTGGTCCGGCGCGATGGCTCGGGCAATTATTTCGGGAGGCCATGCAGGGCCGTCCGCCCCTTCATTGGAATGCCGTCCGCATGGACCTGACCGCGCTGGAGTGCACGTTTTTGTCACAAGCCACCGAAATTCCGTTTGGCACAACCATGAGTTACGGAGCCTTGGCAGAGTGGTCCGGATTTCCCGGTCGGGCACGAGCCGCCGGGCGGGCCATGAGCCGCTCACCTATTGCATATCTCATACCAACGCATCGGGTGATCCGCCAGGATGGAACGGCCGCGTCTGGTCAACGCGATCCGCTCAACAAGCGACTACGCCTGTGGGAGGGAATAACCCTCCGATCTCCAGGTGTGGGGAGGGATTTCTAACCTTTTGAACCGTCCCGGAGCTTTCCGTCATCGCGGAAGCAATCGGTCCTTCTTCGCGAAAGAATCTTTAGCACCACACTGCGATCTAAATTAAGAAGGAAGCGCGGCACGCTTTAGCCAGATTCCTGTTTATTGGCAAACATGGTAAATCACGGTAATACACTTTCTAACGGCACGCCAAAATCCCCCCGTGCCGTCATTATTGGTACACACCCAGACGACTCGGGGCGGATCGGGCAGGTGGGAGGAATGGGGGTACCCTATAGCTCCGGGTTGTTCAGCCCGAGTGATTTTATGGTTAGGTCGCTGTAGCCTGAGTTTAAAAGGAGGTTGTAACTGCTTACAATAAATATTAGATTAACTGTCATGTTATGGCATAATATATTTAGGTGATCGTGGAATGGATGAACAGTTCGTCAGTATTGGCAAGGCTGCAAAGATGCTCGGGATGAGCATCGAAGGGCTGCGAAAATGGGAACGCGAAGGGCGCCTGATTCCGGTGCGTACCGTGACGAATCATCGGCGCTATCGGGTAGCTAACTTACACGCGCTCATGCAGGAAAACGGGTCGGATCCGACACTCGACACACGCTGTATGCTCCCCCCTGCGGGGATCTCCGATATGCCCGAGTCTCCACGAAAAAACAAAAAGACGCGGGAAATTTGGATCGCCAATTGGGCCGACTGACGGCATTCGCTGCGAAGCAACACTGGACGGTCGTTGCTGCGCTGACCGATGTCGCCAGCGGTTTGAACGAAAAGCGCCGAGGCTTGCATCAACTGCTGGATCTGGCCCGAGAACACCAAGCCAGCATGGTCGTGGTCGAATATCGTGATCGATTAGCACGGTTCGGATTGGGCTATCTCGAAACCTGTCTGCACGCCTTTGGCGTGCGTGTGGTCGTCATGGAGCACACGGTGAAAGACGATCAGCAGGAACTCGTGGAAGACTTGATTGCCATTACCACGTCGTTCTCGGCTCGCATTTATGGCAAACGCGGAGGGAAAAAGATGGGGTCGACCGTGCGTCAAGCGATGGCGACCTTAGCTCAGGAAGGAGTCCCCGAATGAAGACGACCATTTTTGGTGTCTTGCTCGATGTCACGCCCGATCAGGACACCGTATTACGCCGTTTGATGCGCAAATATGGATTCATGCTCCGGTTTGCCTTTCAACGCTTGGTGGGAGGACTACAAAACATAGGCGGTTTGGAACGTCACTGTGCCAGTGAAACGGAGTTACCGCTGCGTTACGCCAAAGATGCGGTGCAAGAAGCGCAAGACCTCATTCGGGCCCGGCATCA
>JAJZXX010000143.1 GCA_021806205.1 Bacillota bacterium
CCGCATATACGCGTCGAATTCTCGACGCGCTTCAGATCCCGGTCAACCATCGGTACGTTTGGGATCCCTCGGAATAGGGGCCAAAAATTCTACATTTTTAAGCAAGTTGACCTGCGGAGGCTGAGTCGCAACCTCTTTTCGTCCAAATTGGTATTACAGGTGACTCTTCCCTTGCGTGAGGGAGTTCTTGGCATCGACGGCTGGCGAGGACTTTTGGCGTTTGAGCCAAATAATAGAGCTGAACATGAGTATAAGCCCTAAAATCTGCTCGATATGCGGCGACGGGCCCCATATAGCCCATGACAATCCAACCGCAACGACCAGTTCAGTGGTGGTTAAGGTCGCCATCGTCGTGGAGGAAATGCGTTTGGCAGCAAATGAGAGTAGCTCAAACGTGAGGACTTGACCTAAAATTGCTGAAAGGCCTCCGAAGAATAACGCCGCGTTGGTCAAGCGACTGAGGAGTTTTAAATGCATAAGGGCGAATATCACCGTAATAATAGCGGCGACAAGAACGATAAAAGCTTGGCTAGTAGATGAGGGTGATACGCGTTGCAAACTCCAAAGATAGATAGCAAATGTTCCGGCAGCCAAAAGACTCAATAAAAGCCCAAGAATATTAAACCTATGAGGCCCCAAGCCCATTGAAAGTATCGTGCCAGCCCAAACTAAGCCCGTAATCGTTATCACCCGGAAGGTTATGCGCTCACGGTAAAACAACACCCCCAAAATCACCAACATCCACGGGTATTGGAACAGACCGAGCGCCGCGATGCTTGGCTTAGTTAACGCGATCGCGGCGTAATACAACAAGCCGGTTAACCCACCCGCAATACCGGCAACCCAGTTATACGGATTTTTTAGAAGGGTATGAATGGATAGAGGGGGATGCCCTGACCGTTGGCGCAGGCGTTTTGCGTTAAACCACACCAGGGCCAATGCATATTGACACAACAGAATATTCAAGATCGAAACCCCGTGGAGAGTTCCTATCTTTACCACAATGGAATTGATTCCAAAAATGCACCCGGCGATTAGGGCTCCCCATGTTCCCCGAGTGTTATGATCTGTTATCATATGAGTCCAAGCTGCCTAAGCTTTGGTAGTGTGAACCCAGTAACACCCGCCCCCGACGTACCACCGGCGCAATCTTCGGCAATCCATCGGAAGTGTGCATTCTCAGCACTTGCGTGCGGTGTTCCTTGGGCACCGACCAGAAAGACACTCATGCGCAGAGAATCGGGTTCTAACATCGATTGAGTTGAGAAATCTCCTAACTTTTGTGCTAATACCAAACGAGACCCAACTCCTCATTTGACATCCTCCCCATGGTGGGGGATTCCCAGAATCACTACTGAGCTTTCCTGCTTCGCTGAGGATTGCCTTCTCGTTTGCGATTGAGCTTACGAGCGGATCTTACAGCTTCTCCCCCAGCTAGCACCGCCAGCCCGGCGGCTAAGATGTTTTGTGCGGCATTCACATCTCTGCCGTGATGCGTTTCGCATTCTGAACACGTCCAACTTCAAATGTGAAGCAGCATCTTCGGCAGGATGTGCCGCAGTCGAAGCATCGTTTGCTGGACGGATACCACTTGTCTATCGTTACGAGTATCCGACCGTACCAGTCTACCTTGTATTCCGGTTGGCGCACCATCTCACCACAACTCACATCGGCAATGGACTTTGCCAGCGGATCATGTTCTTACCTGCAAACTTTCAACAGCGATCCCTTGGAGATCCGCAATGTGGACATGAATACGAGCGACTCTTAGACAAGCTTTGGCACGGTTCTTCGAGCGTTTTGCTTGTTAGCCAGTCGCCGCTGAGCCTGGGCCAGTAGCCGCTCCTCGTGGCGGTAGAATTTCGAATTGCGCCTCGCTTCATCCGAAGCGAGGTTGACGGCCTGTGTCAACCCTAAGTCGATGCCGACTTGCAAATCCACCGGGGGGAGCGGTACAGTGGCCTCGTTCACTAAAAAGGAAACGGGATAGCGATTCATTGTATGCATATGCATCCTCCCTTCTTGCATAGACTTTCCAATCTGGCTCTCTTAAAAATGACTCGAGATGGCTGCCCCCACGGTCGCGAGGTGCGATGCGTCAATCCGCACACAAGCCGCTTGAATGGTGTCTACCCCTCGTTCACAAACTCGGTGGGCTCGAGACCAGTCCAGCACCATCGCGTGAGGCGGGATGGCACCTCGGCGCATGTGATGCCGCAAAAGCTCAACGCCGACAATTCCCAATGCGTCACGGACCTCGGAATCGTCTGTAAAAGCTAGATGCGAGATACGAACCGGGTAATCGTCTAACACATACACGCCTTCACGAACCCTAAAGTGTAGTTCCCAGGCGTCTCGCATCCATTGGATCGACTGAAGCACAATCATGAAGGCTCATTCCTCTCTATCGGATGGGCCTATGCTATAAGGTATCGCCTATCCAGACCGTGACGGAAATCACATGGCGGACGGCGCAACCCGCCTAGAACAACAACTCTCGTCCGGTGGGATATGGCTTTACCCTTCAACTAAGAGCGCCGTCAATTTGTTCTTATCAAATCCCGTAATCACTTCCCGCCCTTCACCCCATACGATAACCGTGGTGGGTGTGGCCTGGGATCCTAGTTCCATCAATTCGTCCAACCAAGCGTCATTTTGGGTAATGTCGCGCTCTTCGAATTCAATTCCCATCTCAGATAGCCACGCTATCTCGCGTCCGCAAAATGCTCATCCAGGCTGGTCATACACAATTACCCGCTTTTTCATCACGACTTCACCTCGCTTCAGTTATTGTGCCACAAATCGCGCCGCCCGATCCCGGTAGCGGGGCGGCGCCACGCACCATCATAGAGATCAATGCTTAGGGGCTAAGATTTCAAGCCAAGCGCTGCCATGGACAATTTCCCGTTGTGCATCGAGGCGCCTCAATCAGTCACTTTCGTGAAGGCGCAGTCCGCATATGGGACGGTGCGTTGACCAGCACAATGCCGAGACGACTAATAGGCCTCCAATCAGAACCCCGCTCGTTAAGCGTTCGCCTACAATGGGCCAGCCCGACAATACGCCAAAGAATGGGGCAAGGAAAGTGTCCTGTTCCCCCCATTCCGAGGAGAGTGAATGTTGTAGGCTCCAGGTTCTCCTCTTACTCGCGCTTTGGTGCAGGCCGTGGGTTTTCGCGGTATCCCCCACGCCAATCCCAGCCTCTGGGGCTGACTCGCCGGAGTTCCCTGGGGAACCGGATCCGACCTGCGCATGCGCGTTGCCGGCATTAGGGCTAGGATTTGCAATTCCGGACGGCTGCTTGGCCAAAGTTTCGCGCCATGCGCCAGCACTGCGAGGGAACGATTATATATGTTGACAATCACCGGTAAAGGGCGGTACGATTAATTCAGAGATTCTATTATTCCGTAGAGCCATAGAGGAGTGGAATGATGGACGCCGATCGCGCGTTTAAGGACGCTATTTATGGGCAAATCGCTCGGGTAGGCCGTGCCGTAGCGCATCCCCGGCGGTTAGAATTGCTCGATTTGCTCTGCCAAGGGCCTGCCACCGTGGACATCCTGGCACGGAAAAGCGCCATGTCGGTGGGAAGCACGTCCCAGCACTTGCAACACCTTAAGGATGCCCAGTTGGTCCGGGTGGAGCCGCGAGGTGCTGCCCGCGTCTATCGGTTGACGGATGTCGCCACCTGCGAACTCTTTCGTCAACTGCGCGGACTCGCCGAACGATACTATGCCGATATGCGATCCATCACCGAAACGTTTCTTCGCGATCGGGAGACCCTGGAGACCTTAGACTCTATAGGCCTGCAAGAGCGGATCCTTCACGAAGAGGTCGTGTTGCTCGACGTGCGTCCGGCGGAAGAATACGCTGCCGGACATTGGCCGGGTGCCGTTTCCGTACCGCTGGACGCTTTGAAGGATCGCCTCGGGGACTGGCCCCAGGACCGGACCGTTGTGGCGTATTGCCGGGGACCCTATTGCGTGTTGGCGTTGCATGCCGTCGAAACGTTAACGCAACACGGATTTCATGCGGTGCGATTGGCAGACGGCGTACCGGACTGGCGGGCCCAGGGGTTGCCCGTGGCCAAGGGCGGAGACCCCGCATGAGAACCGACGCCGCACGACCCCACATGCCCGTCTACTTGGACTTTAATGCCACGACCCCGGTCGACCCGCAGGTTGTGGCCGCCATGACCCCCTTTTGGACCGACCATTTTTACAATCCGTCAGCCGCGTATCCGGAAGCCCTCACGGTTCAGTCGGCCCTTGACCAGGCTCGGGCGGCCGTGGCCGCCTTGCTCGGGGCGGACCGCGAACCCCACAGCATCGTCTTTACCAGTGGAGGCACGGAAAGCAACAACTGGGTGCTCCGGGGGATGTGGATGGGTCGGCGGTCACGGCGCCATCGCCTCGTTCTCTCAGCCGTCGAACACCCGGCGGTCGTGGAAACGGCCACTGTCTTGGCGTCGCTCGGAGCCGAGATTGTCACCATTCCCGTTGATGCACAAGGCGTCATCCGCTTGGACGCCCTCGACGCGGCCTTGGATGAACAGACCGCGCTGGTCAGCATCATGCTGGCCAACAATGAGATCGGGACCATCCAGCCGGTGGCCGAGGTGGCCCGTCGGGCCCATGCCGTCGGATCTTGGGTGCATACCGATGCAGCACAGGCGGTCGGGAAGATCCCGGTCGACGTGGCGCAATTGGGCGTCGATTTCTTGACAGTGGCCGGGCACAAATTCTATGCCCCCAAAGGGATAGGCGCGCTCTACATCCGTCCCGGAGTGACCTTGCCCCCAATGATGACCGGGGGAGGTCAACAAGAAGGATGGCGCAGCGGTACCGAGCCGGTGCCCCTTATCGTCGGACTGGGAAAAGCTGCCCAATTGGCACGGGCGTGGATTCAACAGGATGGACCACGGCATCAAGCTGCGCTTCGTCAGGCACTGGAAATCCAGTTGCGGGAGGCGTACCCAGATATCACTGTGTTCGGAACGGGAGCCGACCGGCTCCCCAATACGTTGGCGCTGGCGCATCCCGCGTGGACCGGATCGGCGCTATTGGCCGCGTGTCCCGCGATTCGCGCGGGTACGGGTTCAGCCTGCCACCATCCAGACGACACGGGTTCGCCGACGCTGCGAGCGTTGGGCGTCGCGCCGGCCCTCGCGGGCGGGCTGGTAAGGCTGAGCCTGGGACGCGAGACTACGGCTGAAGACCTGGCCGTGGTATCGACCGCGTTGACCCAAGCTTTTTCAACCTGTTCACCATTATCAGAACACAAGGAGTGCGAACGATGAACCTCTTGTTTATTGTCAACGATCCCCCCTACGGGACGGAACGGGCGTATAACGCACTGCGCCACACCCACGCGATGGCGAAAGCGCCCGAGACCGCAGTGAAACTCTTTTTGATGGCCGACGCGGTTCAGTGTGCGCGGCAAGGTCAAACGGTGCCGCAAGGGTACTATAATCTGGAACGCATGGTCAGCATTGCCGTCCGACAGAACGTCGACGTCGGGGCGTGCGGGTCCTGCATGGACGCTCGTGCACTCTCGGATGACGCCTTAATTGTGGGCGTGCACCGGAGCTCGATGGATGAGTTAAGTCGTTGGACCCTATGGGCCGATCAGGTGATGGTGTACTAACACGTAACGAGGAGGAAATGCAATGGCACGCGTTCTGATTGCCGGAGCCGGTGTCGGGGGTTTGGCGGCCGCCCACCGCCTGCGTCGCCAACTGGCCACGTCTGATGAGATTGTGGTCTTTGACCAAAGTCCCATGCATACCTTTTGGCCATCGCTCTTGTGGCTGATGACAGGGACGCGCCACTCGGACCAAGTTCAGCGTCCCTTGGCCGCGCTCAGGGAGCAGAATATCACCGTTGTCCGCGGACCCATTACGGCCATAGAGCCGACCAGCAAAGCCGTGGTCAGCGGTGATGCCCGTTGGACCGGCGATGCGCTGATTATCGCTCTAGGCGCCGATCTCGTCCCGTCTTTGGTGCCGGGATTAGCGGACGAGCCAGGCAATTTCTATACGGTGAGCGGTGCGCAGGCAGTCTGGGAGCAATTGCAAACCATGGACCAGGGCCGGGTCGTGGTCCTCATCAGCCGAATCCCCTTTAAGTGCCCGGCTGCCCCGTATGAGGCGGCCATGCTGATCGATGGGGTGCTTCGCAAGCGCCGCCACCGCAATCGGGTGACCGTCGAGGTCTGGGCATCAGAGCCCGCCCCAATGGCGGTAGCGGGATCCGCCGTCAGTCAGGCTGTCGTAGATGTCCTCACGGAGCGCAACATTGCCTACCACCCTCGACACGTCGTCTCCGAGGTCGATGCGTCGGCGCGGGTTCTCAGGTTCCCTGAAGAAACGGCGGTCGCGTATGATCTCTTGGCCTATGTGCCGCCACACCGGGTGCCCGCGGTGGTAGCGGAGGCGGGTCTGGCGCCGTCCGACGGCTGGGTAGCGGTCGACCCCCACACCTTGGAAACCCGGTTTCCGGACGTCTTCGCCATCGGGGACGTCACCGGCATTCCGCTGGCGCTGGGAAAGCCACTGCCCAAGGCTGGGGTTTTTGCCCACCGAGAGGGAGAAGTGGTTGCGGACATTATCGCACACCGGATTACCGGGCGCGAGCCGGAACCGACCTTTGACGGGGCCGGCGAGTGTTTCATTGAAATGGGGCGAGGCATCGCTGGCTTTGCCCGCGGAAATTTTTACGCTGAGCCGACACCCTCCGTTCGTGCGTATAAACCCGGACGGCATTGGCACGCAGGCAAGGTGGCGTTTGAACGCCACTGGTGGGCGCAATGGTGGTAGGCCATCCCAGAGATTGACCACGGCTTACCATGAAGCTCTTTCGCCATCCATCGCGCGGTATGGATTTGGCTACCCTGGCATGTCAGGGGACGTCGACTCGTGGAGGATCCAATCTTGAAATTGAGTCCATTGATGGGACACACTGTCTCGGCTGGTGCCAAAAGTCTGCGTCCGTGCGTCAACCAGTGCCTCAGCGGTAAGTTCCGTCAGCCACGCATAAGGAATCTCCGGGACCCATTGGCCCCATTGATCTTCGGGCACGTCATGAAAGGAAGCATACCCTTGGGCTACGCATTGCTGCACTAACTCGCCCACCCGATGATGCGCTTGGCGGAACGGTATCCCCGATGAGCTGAGCCGATCCGCCAAGTCCGTGGCATTGCTAAACTCTTTGAGGGCGGCCTGGTGCATAGGTCCGGGATGGATGGTCAGAGTTTTTAACAGTCCAGTTAATACACCCAACACCGCTTTGACCGTGTCCACCGTGTCAAACACAGCTTCCTTATCCTCTTGCATGTCGGTGTTGTACGCAAGCGGCAACCCCTTCATGACCATCATCAAACCGCTCAGATGACCCACTACCCGGCCGCTTTTGCCCCGCAAAAGCTCCGCCGTATCGGGGTTCTTCTTCTGCGGCATAATACTTGATCCGGTACTGTATTGGTCATGCAATGTGACAAAACCAAAGGCTGGCGTCGACCACAAGACTAACTCTTCGGCCAAGCGGCTCACATGTACCATAAAAATACTAGCCCAACTTAGAAACTCTAAGAGATAGTCGCGATCCGAGACCGCGTCCAGGGAGTTAGCATATATCGCAGAAAATCCAAGTTCAGACCGCGTCATGTCTGGCTGGGAGGGATACGGCGTGCCCGCCAGTGCGCCAGCTCCTAACGGCGAGCGGTCGGCACGTGCCGCCCAGTCGTCCAGCCTCGAGACGTCGCGTTGAATCATGGCGCCATAGCTAAGCCAATAATGCGCCATACGGATAGGCTGGGCTGGTTGTAAATGGGTATAGCCTGGCATAATAACGTCAAGGGTATCCTTGGCTAAAAGGGACAGGGCGGCCGCGAGCTGTAAAAGGCCCTCTTTAATGAAGTGGCCCTCCCGTCGCATGTAAAGGTGCATGTCGACCGCCACTTGGTCGTTCCGGCTGCGGGCCGTATGCAGATATCCAGCGTCTTCGCCAATGCGTTCTTTCAGACGGCCCTCGACATTCATGTGAACATCTTCCCACTCGGGATTAGGTTCAAGACGCCCTTGGTGCCAGTCCTCTTTGATACTCAACAGCCCGGCTTCAATGCGTTGAGCAACATCTGGCGGAATAATCCGAGACGCTTTCAGCATATGCACATGGGCCAACGATCCTTCGATATCATCCCCCATTAATCGCCAGTCAAAGGCAAGCGAGGAAAGAAATTGGGTTGCGTTGGGAGAAAGACCGGATTGAAACCGGCCGCTACGGGCTATGCCGGTCATACGTCGACCAACTTGCGATTCGCCAGGCCTTGGGTTTGACTAGGTAGACCCCACAAGCGGATAAAGCCCGCCGCATCTTGGTGGCTAAATTGACTTTGTTCAAATGTCGCCAGTTCTTCAGAATAAAGGCTCTCGGGAACCTCACGAATCGCCTCCACCGTGGCCTGCCCTTTAAATAGCTTCATCGTCACGATGCCAGAGACCGACCCATTCGCTTCGGCGGCGGCCGCCTTTAAGATCCGGGTCAGCGGGGAGAACCATAACCCGTCATAAACGAGTCGCGCCAACTTTCGACCCACATCGTGCATATAGGCCGCCAGCTCACGATCCCAGGTCAACGTTGTCAACGCTTGGTGGGCCGCATAGAGAATAGTTCCGCCGGGCGTCTCATAGACACCGCGGGACTTAATGCCGACGAGGCGATTTTCCACCAGTGTCACCCGCCCCACGCCGTGTCGTCCGCCTTTTTGGTTTAACACCTCAACCAGGTTTGCACCCGAAAGAAGCTGACCGTCAATGGCTTTAGGCTGTCCCTGGTCAAACGTAATGTCCACGACTTCGGATTGATCGGGCGCCATCTCCGGCTGTGTCGTCCAGGTGTACACCTCTTCCGGCACACGGCTGGCCGGATCTTCTAAGACGCCACCTTCATGGCTCACATGCCACAAGTTTTCATCGCGCGAATAGGGGGACTCGGGGGTAGAATCTACGGGAATATGGTGGCGCGCCGCATAGGCCATCTCATCCTGTCTTCCTTTCAGATTCCACAGGCGCCACGGTGCAATAATGGTTAATTGTGGATTTAACGCCATCACGCCCACTTCGAAGCGAACCTGATCGTTGCCTTTACCCGTGGCGCCATGAGCCACCGCCTCTGCACCATAACGCTCGGCCGCCTCGACCAGCTTCGAAGCAATCAGGGGTCGAGCCATAGCCGTTCCTAAAAGATACGACTCTTCGTAACGAGACCCGGCACTCAACAGCGGAAAGACAAAGTGATCGACGAATTCTTCACGGCAGTCGGGCATCCAGACTTCACTGGCACCTGACTGAAAAGCCTTCTCTTGCAACACGTTGAAGTCTTCGCGCTGACCCACGTTAACAGTCACCGCAATCACTTCGGCGTCATAGTGCTCCTTTAGCCAGGGAATAATGACGGAGGTGTCGAGCCCCCCGGAATAGGCCAATGCAATGCGCATAGATTATCCCCCTAATACGGCAGAACTGTCTGCCAACACATGGTATAGTACGCTTTTTTGTACCCATAGACGATTTTCCGCCTCTTCAAAGACAACCGACTGGGGACCGTCTAAGACTTCGTCGGTGACTTCTTCCCCACGATGTGCGGGAAGACAGTGAAGAAACACGGCATTAGGACGTGCCAGCCCCAAAAGGGTTTGGTTAACTTGATAAGGCAGCATTGCCGCTTTTTTTAGGGCACCGCTCTCGAGATCATCCGCCATCGATAAAAACACGTCGGTCACCAGGACATGAGCGTCAGCGGCCGCAGCATGCACATCATCCGTGACATGAATTTGCGCGCCTGTCAATTCGGCTTCGCCTTTCGCCCATGACACTAACGACGCATCGGGCTGATATCCCGGCGGACTGGCAATCCACACATCCAAGCCTAACTTGGCCCCCAATACCATGAGCGAATTGGCCATGTTGTTACCATCGCCGCAATAGGAAAGCTTTAATCCGTTCATGAAACCGAAGTGTTCCCAGACAGTCATTACGTCTGCCAAGGCTTGGAACGGATGCATGCGATTCGTCAAGGCGTTAAATACGGGACAAGACGCCCACTTGCGCCATTCTTGCAGGGTGTCGTGATCCTTTACGCGCGCAACCACCCCGGACACATACCGCGACATCACGCGCGCACTATCTTTGATGGGTTCACCGCGCCCCAACTGACTTTGATCCCACTCGAATATCACAGCCTTGGCACCAAGGCTCTCAATGGCCACTTGAAACGAAACGCGAGTCCGGGTGGATGGCAATTCAAAGATCAGCGCAATATGCTGCCCCTCCAAGGCGTGACGAAATGATGGCGAATGAGGCTCCTGTTTCATTACCCGGGCCGTGTACAACACCCGTTGAATTTCGGCTGGGGACCACTCCATCAGCGAAACGACAGAGCGGTTTTTCAGCGTCTCATTTAATGCCAATGTTTGTACCACGGGAATCCTCCTCTGCAATCGTGATGCTAATAATACAACCTAATGCATATTTATGCAATACCAAATATGCCTCATTCGAAAGATCACGCTTAGTGCGCCCCCATACGCCCAGCAAATGTTTGAGGGGGCGCCGTTCGCCGGGCGGCCGGGGTCAATCCGGACGGCCAGATATAGTCGTAATAGTGGATCGGATACTTATGGAACTTAGAAAAGCCGTCAAAAACACGCAGGATTACTAGGTGTGGTGAAAAACAGGAGCAAGCCCTGGCATAATTTGTTGTTAAAGCAAACCGATTTCGGACTCGAGCCCCTCTGCCGCTCGGTCGTCGGCCAATATCAAAAGGATAGTGTCATCGCCTGCAATAGTACCCAACAGCCCCGGCACTTCAATGTTATCAAACAGCCACGCCACCGAATGCGCGTGCCCGGGCAACACCTTCAGGACCAATAGATTGCCCGACCGCGCCAAGGACGCAAAGACTTCAATCACACGCTGGCGAACCGAAGGCCAAGCCAGGTGGGGCGTCGTAGGTGCCAGTGCATAAATGTACCGCCCATGGGAGCCTACCGCCTTGGTCAGTTGCAGCTCTTTAATGTCCCGGGACACGGTGGCCTGGGTGACCGTAATGCCCGCCTCTTCCAACCGACTCACCAGTTCTTCCTGGGTTTCGATTTCATACTGACTGACAATCGACTTAATGTGCGCTAACCGCTCGTCTTTAGTCACGGCCTTCAAAACCTTCTCTCTGTGATGGTCCGCTATCAGTATGCCAGAGATTCGTGACGACGGATCACCGTTTGTTAGATCGCCCGCCTCACAAGTCCGAAAGGTGGTGCGGTCCTGCCACGGCCCTAATGCCTGCCACGAATAGCATCAACCAAGCCAGGACAACGAGCGCCATCCCCCCTTGAAAGAGCATAGGTTGCGAAAGCCCGGCTCCCGCTATCACCAAGCTTATCCCCACGGTTCCCGCCCAGAACGGGACTAGGGTCCACTTGGATGGCCAAATGTCCTTTAATCTCGGCATCTTGCCGCGTCCATGCACGTGCGCATACCGATGCAGCCATACCATAAAGGGCACAATCTTTTGAGAAAACCCCATAAAATTCATTCCCACCCATCCGAGACCATAGGCCAAAATGGCCGGCCGCCATAAAGTCGGCTGATGGTCCCACAGCGCCACACTGCCTAAAATTTGCCACACCCACAAAAATCCCATCGATGGGATCAATAAGCGAAGCGCCCCATCTTGCATGGTGCGGCGATCAATCAAACCCGCCGGGACCATGTCGGCCAGATACGCGCCGCATGCCCCGAGTTCAACAATCCAACCGGCATCCACCAGCGAAGGTATCATGCTCAGATTTCCCACCACCAGCACGACGATGGAGAGATTAGCGAGCACCCATGTGGCCTGCCAATAGCGCGGCTCCCGATGTTTGCGCCCAAACATCGCCCAGAGCCGATAACTGGCGCCCGCCACCAAAAGACCAAACCAGCCGCCCAAGGCAATCACGAGATGTATGGACAATTCATGCGCAAAAGATCCGATCCCCGTCCGGCCGCTCAGCAGCAACAGCCCTCCCATGACAACCGTCAGGGCGAGATAGAATAGTGCCGCCGTAAAAAACCAGGCCGTAATATTCCAGGTCGAGCGGCGCTGATATAGTCCCCCCATATTGACCAGAAAATAGAGAATGCCGGCCCCGGTGGCCCCACTCCCTATCCATACAAGCCCATGACTCTGACCGTTTAATCCCCAAATAAAGAAGACCAGCCCCGCCGTATACAAGGCCCATTGACTCACCGAGCGAATTACTCTCACCGGCGAGCCATTGAATAAGACCGGCACCAATTGGTAAAGCGCCCCCATCATGACCATGGTCAGCCCGGCCAGGGTTAAAAGGTGGACCGCTCCGAGAATCGGACCGGTAGCTGCCGCCGATGAGAATAACAGGCGGCGGACCCGATCGAGGTCCAAGAGCCCCGCCACCATGCCCGTAGCGCCTGTGGCCCAAAAAATCAATGGCACATACAATGGTGCGGTGCGCTTGGTGTAAGCGCGCCCCACCCTTAACCGCCGGGTTTGCCCAGAGCTCATGGCTTGGCTGCAACTCCCTGGTGACGCCCTCGCCCGATGTGTAATGCCACGCCCCCTAATTGCGCGCCGACCAAAATCAAGGCGACTATCCCGCTATCGGTTTCGAGTCCCGCACGATTGACGACACGTCCCCAAACAGCCAGACCCGACCCCAACAACCCCAACAGGCCAATAAAAATCGGCTGATTCTTAGAGTACATGGCCTGGGCCATAAAAAAAGCTTTGAACACCGGACCGGGGAGCCGCTTTGCGACCGCCACCGCCACCATAAAAGGTAAAATGCGGGCTTGATAGGTTAAAATCAGCGTGAGAAAACCCCAAAAGGCTACCATCACGGCCAATGGGTTGAATGCGGTCGCCAGCAGCGCGGCCACCAAAAACAATAGCCAGGCCACTCCCACTCCAATAAAGACACGGTCGAACTGAGGAGACTTGCCGCGCTTGACCACCACTGTCAATTCAACTATCGCGATTAAGACCGTCAAGACCCAAAATCCAGCCCCCACTTGAAGGACAGTCCGGGAAGTAAACAAAGAAATCCAACCCAGCAAAACACCCGTAGCGGCCAAGTAAAGGGGCAGACTAAAGGGCAGCCCGTCGGCTTTCGCCATCGAGAACATGGGATTGAGCTTCACTTGCACGCTCAACACTAAGAACCCCAGCCAGGCCACTAAGGCTGTGGCGATATGTACCGGCAGCACCGCAAACGAAGGCCGCCATCCCACAAAAGCGAGCGCCATAAATACCCCGAGCACCCAGACCACATTGAAGCCAAAAACCGCCCCCTGAATGCCGCGATACACAAAATCGCGCGGCTTGGTGGAGCGCCTTAATTGTGCCATCACCCGAACGCTCCAGACCACAATGGCCAGGGCTAACACCACGCCCCCGGCTGCCACTACGGGCCACCATCCTTGGCTTAATCCCAACGCCATTATCAAAACACCGAGAAGATAGGTCCCAAAATGAAAACGGGCTTGCCGCACACTAAATGCCGGGGTATCAAACACGACCGGCACCCACTGAGTGAGAATCCCCATGGCGGTCATGGACAAGAACCCCAGGGTAAAGAAATGGACGAGCAACACAACCGCAATCCTCCCATAGTCCCCCGCCGCAACCCACTTCCCCTGCACCACGAACAACAGGGCAGCTACGATCAAGAACACATAGGCGGTGCCAATGTATAAAAGCGGGGCGCCCAACTGCGGCGCTTGGGCAATATTGATGCTCGGCTTATAGTGTTTGGCTTCCGGCGGCATTTGGTCCATAAAATGTCCCCCACTCTGCCTTGATGTGGTACCCTGTTCAAATTTGTTTGAACTTGCATTGAATACATGGTCCCTCTCGGGATAAACCCATCCTTAATGACGCCCTAATGACGCCCTAATGGCTCTTTAAAATCCGAACCAATGCCGAATTGTCTGGCTGGGCCTGAGTTTCATAGGGATAGTCGTCATCATCCAATTGCCCCAGTAAAAATACCGGTACGCGATCATTGTGAATAACCACGACGGTGCCGAGCGCCACCTCTTCTAACTTAGCCAGGGTCCGCTGCATGGGCTCCGGGGGAACCAACCCGCGATTGTCTACGAATACCTCAGGCCCCTCAATAGGCAAAGGCGTCGCCGCCATCCCACCACTTTCTAATTCTGACGAATCAGGATTCGTGATTGGGGTAAAGGTTGTGATCACCACTCTATCGATTTTTTCTTGAGTCACCTGATATCCGCGCCGCCGCATCTGCGAGATAAGCGGTCGCGGATTAAATGTGGACTTAATAATCAGCCGTTGCCCAGGCCTTAACTGATTGACGGTATCCATCATGTGCGTGAACAACGATAATCCCTGTTTTAGGATACTTTTGACTTCAACAACGACGGGTTCTTCCATGACCATCGGCTCCCTTTGCGGTCATCCCTTATCGTAACCCAAATTCCCACGAGCTGAGTCTACGCATCCCTCCTTCATGGCATTGTGACGTCGATCACGCGTCGCCCTGCGTGAAACCGAGAACGTAACTAGTCAATCGATGATGTATGGACTAAGATGATGGCATCGTCGACCACATTTCTGGGAGGAACATGATGAGTCCTGAAGCGCCCCTTTATACGCCTGACATTCTCGACCGCATCGCGCGGCCGTCACCTGTGTGGGCTTTAGGTAGCGGACTGGCGCTCACCTGTGCCACCGGATGGGCCCTCTTGGAGATGATTGCAGGATTGGCTAGCCGACGCCTCAAAACCCCGGAGACAACCTTGATAGTCAAACGAGCGGGAGAAGCTCGAGTAGCCTTGATGGTTCTCGCCAAAATAGACGCCGAAGCGGTTCGCCAGGTAATTCGCCAGCCCGATTTTGAATCCTATAATCAAATTGCAGAGGTTCCCGTGAATATCCTGCAATGGGCGCACGAAGGGTCTCAGACCGCACAAACGCGGGTCCTGGTGGATTATGACCCGGCTGAGCTTGACCGTCTGGGTGCCTTGGCACTTTTTGAAACGGTTTACCAAGCCGCCCGCTCCATCATTGACGACAACATCAAGTGGCTGTCGCCGTCCGATCAAAAAAGACTACAAGGCCGCATGGATGAATTTAACCGCCCATAACATCAATTGCGTACATCCTGAGTGGACTTTGGGGATTGACTCCTCAAGGCCAGCGCTCGTACCACTTGACGACTCTGAGCCAGCATGCGCGATAAAATAGTGGTTGCCAGCGAGGCCAACCTCTCAAACGCGGTCAAACCCTCCGAGAGCAACGTCTGTCCAAACTCATCGAACACCACCATGACACTTCTCCGCGTCCAAAGCAACTCGGCAGAGATGCTACTCGCGGCTTCGCCAGTACTGGCAGTCAAGGGATTAATCCACACGGTGGGACCCTGTTCCTCATAAAATAGCTCCGGAATCACCGACCACACCCCTTTTGGCATCATCCATTTCTAATGCGGCCGAAGCGACTTTCGGCGGTCCATCGACGCTCCTCTGCCATAAGCATACGGGGACCTCAGCCGCATAGACATCTGGAACGGCGGTTCGCCCATAAGCATCCACGCCGATAGCATAAGCGTCTTCTGAAGCCAGCCCAGCCTTCCGAACGAGCGCCATGTTCGCTTATCAGGGGCTAGGCTTTGGAATGCGGGTTCAGGCAAATCTTGACACAGAGTTTCGGCACTTCAACCATCGTCTTGATATGACAATACGCCAGCGTTTGCAATGAATTGGTGAACTCGCAATGGCTTTAACGGGTTTCATAATGCCTGGAGATCGGGAACAACCCGTGGCGCGACTGTTGCACAAACGTCAGATATTCCCAATACGGCTGCACTAGTCTCCCAAATGTTTTTGAATGCACGCAACGATAGCCCCATTCGGTCAATTGACGATCAGGAACAACAGGTCCACTGGCGCAAGCGGGCACTATATTGGGCCGATCGATCACTGGACGCCACCCAATTTCATGACCCCGGCATGCCGGATGGCGTGAAGGCCCAAGTTTCACGGTTTGGTGTAGGCCGTGGATTTTCGCCGTACGCCAAACGCGAAGCCCATCGGAATGATTCTGAGGCGCTCGGCGGGCAACGGGAGCCATCAAGTTTGGTGGCAGCCCGGTTAATTGAAGTGATGACAAATAGCATTAGCCCCAACAATGTGGCGTCGTCGTTCCCAGTCACTGGAATCCCCAGTTTGCGGCTGGGTTTCCGAAACTCTTGAACCAACGCGATTCGGGTCCCACAATGCGCCACCAAAAATCGCGTAACCCCTGCCCCACCCCGCCTGCGAAATGTGCACGTTAAGCCCCACCGATCCATGTGCCCCCTCCATTGGTGGTATGGTATAGGGGCGTCCCGTTATCGGATGTAAGCCACCCCAGGCGGGGAGACACAAACCAGATACTGGTGACGCCGATGCCATGCGGTATGACGTTACGTGTCCAACTCTTTCCGCCGTCCGTCGTGGTCATGAGATTGTGACTGGTCCAGAAGTATCCAAACTTGGCGTCAAGGAAACGAAGCCCTAAAGGAAATCCTTGTTGAGAAAGTGACGCTTTGGACCATTGCCCGTGACGGAAATGGTACAAATAGGGAACAAGAGGGTGCTTCATGTCGTAGATTTTAACCGCTCGGGGATTGCTTTCATGTTGTTGTTCGACCAATCTTAGAGTAGAAAGGCTCGTACCGACGGCCCAATACGCGTCTTTGGCCACCTCGACCATGCTCCAGGGTGCAAACGGGACATGGGATAACGTCCAATGTATTCCCCCATCAGCGGTGGTCCATACCCGCGGTGTGGTATTGGAACGCGTAATCAAGACCCCTTGCATGGAGCTGGCCATGGCGATGCGCGACGCTTTTGCCCCGTTAGGTATCGGCATGGCTTGAAAATGGGACCCCTGGTCAACACTTCGATACAGGTCGCCGTCGGCCGCAATCCCCCATAACGTGTGTGAATTACTCCAGGTAAGCCCATGAAGACCCACCGGGGCGGTCACGGAATTCCAGGTGTTCCCCCCATCGGTCGTGATGAGCGGGGTGCTGACCGGTGCTTGCATCGATGAAGCCCCGAGCCCGACGCCGATTGACGGTGTGGCAAAAGCGACATTGCCTAAGTTAGGGGCGAGAGGCGGGTAGACATCTCGCCATTTAGCGCCTCCATTTTCTGTGGTCCACCATTGAAAGGTCCCCAAGTTCTCGACCAGGATTTTGCCCTGATTTTTGCTTAGGAAGTCGAGACTTGGAACCATCTCATTGCCCGGCGGGAACTGGTGGGAAAACACGGGAGTCCAGTGATGACCGCCATCGATGGTTCGGTAAATGCCCCCCCGGTCCGTGGCCATGTATCCAACATGAGCGGTAACAAAATGCAAATCCGCAACATAGCCACCGATCGATAAGGTATCCGCTGACGAGGACCCCCTTCCCATTTGGGCCGAGCGGGCAATCACGGCCCACGTATGTCCACCATTTGCCGTGTAGTACAACGTTTTGCTTTGGGCACCAGCGCCTGGTTCCCCTCCCGACAATAGCCATCCGATGTGCGCATTAAGGAAGTCGATGCCCGTCATCCCAGGAAATAGCGACGACGGTGCGCTGACAGGGGTCCAGTTTTTTCCCCCATTTTGAGTAAAAGATATTTGACTCGACAGGCAGGGTTGACTCAGGGATTGAATCTTCCAGCCGGTGGTGGCAGAAAGAAAATCTATGCTTTGAATCGAACCATTGGCGGGAACCTGAAAGACGGCATGCCAACTTTGACCCCCATCCGTGGTTTGCAAAAGGGTAGTCCTGCTTATTGGCTGACAATCAGTCGCGGTGCATCCTGTCATAAATCCTTGCGTGGGAGTAGTCATATCCAATAACTGGGGAAAGATGTTACCTGGAGCGCTCAGGGTGTTCCAGCTTTTCCCGCCATCGCGGGTCATGACGGGAGACAAATGCGTCCCCGACTGCGCGAACCCGAAGCCTAAGGTGGGAGACAAAAAATGCACCGTGGATAAAGAGGCCGTGTGCCCCCCGGCATTGTGAAAAACGCCTTGCGTCGTCTTTCCAATGGTCAGGCTCGTTAATGCGATGGAATGCGAGGACCCCAGATGCTGAGGGACCGTCCCACACCCGGCCAGGGCCAAAGTCAGCACCAGACCCATCCCACTAGATTTTCGCCCCCGCCGCATGTCCATATCCCCCTACCTGCGATAACGAAAGGGCGCACAGCGAGGTTACAAAAACATACATGGGAAGATACCTCAGGTGTGCGCCTGTAAGCAACGCCGCTCGGCGTTGCGCAAGTCGGTCTGAAATCTGCCCGTAGCACGGCAGTGGACTCGATATGGGAATGGCCCATCCTCACCCGGCTTATCCGAACGGGAAACCCGACGGGGAGTGTAGCATGCCGGAAAAAGCCCTAGTCAGCCAACCATCCGGCTGCGACTGCGTGTCGAGCGGAAACGAACGGTATGAAGATAAAGGCTGATCTGCCTGGACCACAGCCCGAGGGGCTTTAGTATCGGCTACGGCGGAAGATAATGCCAAACGCCGTATGGACGGCGTTGACAACCTGACGGCGACCCCCATCATATCCCCCGTCCGCCCAGCCGCCCTCAGCGGAAAATGGCAAACGTCGTATCCGACAACCGGCCGGGTCACGGAGCTCTCGTAGTAGTCCGCGCCGGGGAAAGCCCGTCACATGGCGACGGAGAGCCGTTTACTCTCCACGGTCCGAAAAGGAACGGTGCGTGAGGCATCCTAAGAACCTCCCAGGGTCGTGGATCCTCTACCGATGCCGTCAACAGTTCTCGATAGCGCATGAGTGAATGGAGAGCCGTATCCATTGAGAGGTGTACGTACGGTTCGGGGGCGAGCATCCGGAACCCAGTTACCGCAAAGTGTCAAAGGGTTGGATGCTTAGCCTACTAAAGGGACAGCGATCCACATGCTTACGTAAAGCAAGATGACCCTAAGTGTCATCCCGGAGCTATTTGACGGTGATCTCCTGGCCGTTTCTCGTCACGATCGACGTCCTGTCGGTTCAAAAGTTGCCTTTGCCCAGGACTTATCGATGATCGACCGTGCCCCGGGTTGCCGTCGTACGGTCACCAACCTCAGACCGCGTACGGATGCCCACACCATTGCCAAGAATCGTTCATCGAAGCGCCCACCGGCAGTGTGCTATAATCACCACGATTTGGAGGTTTGATCGCCATGCGTCGTATCGACCAACTTGACATCGTGCGTGCCGTATTGACTCACTTCCATGTTGACAACGACGGCTCTCAGCTCACATTGCCGGATAACGGGGCCGTTGTATTATGGATTGTGGACGGATTTGGCCTTTATCATTGGCGTCAGTCTCAAACGAGAGGACTAATGCCCACACTCTTTCAGACGGTATCTACAGTCTTGGAAGGCTGGAGCGTTTATCCTTCGACCACATCGGTCGGCTTGGCTAGCCTGGCGTTTGCCGTTCCGCCTAACGAACACGGGGCTCTCGGTTATTGGATTTACCTGCCTGAATATAAGCAGCCCGTCAATATGCTTTCGAGCTTGGACCAAGATGGCCATCCTGTACCGCCGGCACTTATATACCCGCCCCGAGAAACCATTTTTACGCAGCTAAGACGCCGATCCATCCAATCGTCCGTTGTCGGCCCGGCCGTATTCCAAGAGACCCCTTTAACTCAATGGCTCTATCACGGCGCCCAATACCGTCCCTATGGCACGCCCTTAGACGCCATTCTCCAGGCCGGCCGCGCGCTGGCGGACGGCGCACGATTCGTCTGGCTGTACTGGCCCTATATTGATAGTCAGGCCCATCTTTACGGCATGCAGTCCCCATCAACCGACCACGCGATATCCGAACTAGATGCGGCGTTCAGCCAGGCTCTGCACCAATGGAAAGCTCGGGGAGGCGTCACCCTTATCATAACGGCCGACCACGGTATGATCGACCTCTTGCCCGACAAGACCGTCAGCCGGAGCGATCCCGCCCTGGAGGAACTTTGGGCCCATACCTGGGCCGGCGAACGCCGCGCCATGACCAGCGCCTTAGACTATCGAGAGCTGCAACAAGAGCTGGGCGCAGTTGCGGCAATTCATCCGCAAGAACAATGCTGGGACGAAGGATGGTACGGCGGGCCGCCTAGCCGCTCTTCGTTTCGGGATCGGGTATTACAAAGTCTAGTGCTAGCGCAGCCGGGGGCTCAGTTCGAGCAAAACGGTGTAATCGATGTGCCGCTTATGAGCGCAGCCCACGGCGGCATCACCCCTCAAGAGCGCGCCATCCCGATTGGCATGTGTACCGTCCAGTAAATCGCCTAAGGACTCTCCGTTTATGATGTAAGCCGACCGCACTTTAAGCTAGGTGCCTGAACGCTTCTTAGACGGCCATTGGGGCTCGCGCTTTTGCAAGAAGGCCGCAACCCCTTCTTTGGAATCATCCGTGAGGGCCACCAAAGACCCGAGGCTTTTAAGCGCTTGCATGGCCGCCTCCACATCGAGTTCTTGGGCCAGCCGCCACCCCTCTTTGCCGCGTCGCGCAACCACCGGGCTTTGGGCACGGATTTCCTCGGCAAGCGCCAGTGCTTCGGCACGCGCCTGTCCGGGGGCGACCAGGCGGTTGACCAATCCCCATGCAAACGCGGTCTCGGCATCGATGATGCGACCGGTCAGGGACAAGTCTAGAGTGCGGCGCGCCCCAATTAGACGCTGAATCGGAGCCGTAACCACCATGGGGTACAAACCGACTTTGACTTCCGGCAATCCAAAGCGAGCATCTTTTGAAGCCACCAGTAAGTCCACCCCCGCAGCCAACCCCATGCCCCCGGCCAACACGTGACCAAAGGCTGCCCCAACCACGGGTTGAGGCAGATGATTGAGGGCGCTGATTAAGCCTGCCATATTCCCGAAATACCGTGTAATCGCCTCGGGATCAGACAAGTTGGCCACTTCGCCCAAATCTGCTCCCGCACAAAACGCTTTATCCCCCGTTCCAGTCAGAACGACAACGTCCACCCCATCATCGCAGGATAGTTCCGCCAAAAGATCCAAGAGTTCCTCGATGGTTGCTGTGTTAAGGGCGTTGCGCACCCTAGGGCGATTGATGGCAACCTCAGTCACGGGGCCAGGGTGGATCAAAAGATTACTCATCGACGGCTCCTGGGATCCCGGTTGGCACCATTCGACCGCCTGCCCGATAGAGGCGCGAAGGCACCGGATGACCGATCGCTGTCTCCAGAAACCGGGTGCCTTCCATGATCCGATCCAAATCGATTCCGGTCTTAATCCCCATTTCCTGCAGGCAGTACACCGCGTCCTCGGTCGCCAGATTACCCCCGGCTCCCGGCGAAAAAGGCGACCCGCCAATCCCGCCCAGTGCCGTTTCAAAACGCGTACATCCCGCCAAGACACCCGCTACCAAATTGGCCAAGGCCGTCCCCCGATTATCGTGAAAATGCAGCGAGACTCGAATCATCGGGGCATTCAGGGTAAATCCGTGAACCATCTCCGCGACTTGCAAAGGATTGGCCACTCCCACCGTGTCTCCGAGTGTAATGTCGGCAATGCCCATGCTTTCCAAACGAATAGCCAGGTCTAGTACCGCATGCAGCGGAACCCGACCCTCGTAGGGGCACCCAAAAGCGGTCACAATCACGGCCGTGACCGGCACTGCCTCCCCCCGGGCCATAGCGCAAATTTCATGGAACCCGCCTAGTGATTCGGACACGGACATATGCACATTCTTGTAATTATGCGTCTCACTGGCGGACAAGAAGACCATCAGTTCATCGGCTTTAGCGTCCAAAGCGCGCTCCGCCCCCCGAGGATTGGGCACGAGCGCAACATAGGCTACGCCGGGCTTGCGCTCAATGCGCGCCATCACTTCTTCTGCAGCCGCCATCTGCGGCAACCACTTGGGGCTCACAAACGAGCTCGCCTCAATATACGGCACCCCCGAAGCCGTTAAGTGGTCTATCAGTCTGACCCGGTCGCCGACCGAAAGCACTTTGGGTTCCGCCTGCAAGCCGTCTCTCGGAGCCACATCCTTTATTTGCACATATTCGGGCAAATCCGCTCGGTCAAACATTTTATTCTCCTTTCAATGACACTTAGACCGGTGTAACCGGATGGCGACGATGACTAAATTCACGGTTTTTATTTTCGTACAGAGCCAGTCGCCGTGCCAATTCCAGGCGCAACGCGTCGGGCCCAATCACCTCATCCACAATCAGTTCCGCCGCCAATCGGCGGATATCGATGTCCTCTCGATACTCTTGCTGCTTTTTGTCCACAAATCCCGGGCGCTCTTCTTGACCAAGCTCTTGAATGTGATTAAAGTACACGGCATTGACGGCAGCTTCGGGGCCCATGACGGCAATTTGCGCGGTCGGCAAGGCAATCGTGACATCGGATCCGAATGCCGGGCCCGCCATGGCATAAAGCCCGGCCCCATAGGCCTTGCGCACTACTACGCTAATCTTAGGCACAGTCGCTTCTGAGACTGCGGCGATAAGCTTGGCGCCATGCCGAATAATGCCTTGGCGTTCCACCTGGGTGCCAATCATAAAACCGGGCACGTCAGCCAAAAAGATGAGCGGAATGTTAAACGCGTCGCATAAATTAATAAAGCGAGTCGCCTTGTCGGCACTGTCGACAAAGAGCACGCCGCCTTTGACTTTGGACTGGTTTGCCACGATGCCGACCGCCCGACCGTCCACCCGGGCCAGCCCGGTCAACAATTCCGGCGCGAATAGAGGCTTAATCGGAAACCAGGTGTCCCGATCCACGATGCGCTCAATGACCCGATGCATGTCAAAAGGCATATTTTGATTCTCCGGAATGACCCCATCCCACACGTCGTCCAGAGCCGGCTTAGGATCCTCATAAGGAGGATTCTTTGAAAAATGTGAGGGCATATAGCTAAAATATTGTCGGCCCCACTCAATCGCCGTCACCTCGTCACTGGCCAACAGATCCCCCACACCGCTGACCGTGCAGTGCATGCGGGCGCCCCCCATTTCTTCCAAGGTCACCTTTTCGCCAATCACCATCTCAGCCATGCGGGGCGATCCCAGATACATGGACGCGTTATGGTCCACCATAATCACGACATCGGTAAATGCAGGAATATAGGCACCACCAGCCGCAGATGGACCAAATAGGAGGCAAATCTGAGGCACCCGACCGGACAACTTGACCTGATTGTAAAAGATACGTCCAGCTCCGCGCCGTCCCGGAAACATTTCAACCTGATCGGTAATACGGGCCCCGGCGGAATCGACCAAGTAAAAAATAGGACAATTCAGGTCCATAGCCTTTTCCTGGATGCGTAAAATCTTCTCTACGGTCCGGGATCCCCATGAACCGGCCTTGACCGTGGGATCGTTAGCCATGACCACCACCGTACGTCCTTGAATCCGCCCCGTAACCGTTACGACGCCATCCGCAGCCAGTTCCGCGTCCTGATTCTGTGCGAGCAACCCATCCTCAACCCAGCCCGGATCTAAAAGGCGGCCAAGGCGCTCGCGAACTCCAAGCTTTCCTACTTCTAATAGACGCTTGCGATATTTTTCGGGGCCACCCAACCGGACCCGTTCGCGCAACTTTGCTAATTCATCCGCCTTCACCCACACACCCTCCCCAATATCATTAAGCCAAAATTACCAAGGGATCGCCTTCGTTAACAAAAACCCCTTCCTGAGCGGGCACCTCATGAACAACTCCTCCGCTCTCCGCCTCGATCGGAATCTCCATCTTCATGGATTCCATAATCACAACCTCCTGGCCCGGAGTTACCGGATCCCCCGGCTTAACCAGCACTTTAAATACCGTTCCTGCCAAGCTCGCCACAATAGCCGTCATCACCTTATGCCTCCCACTTTATGGTGTATCGGGAAATCTTAAGCCAGCCCCCTCCCCCCTTGAGGGGCTGGACCGCTCCGTTGTGCCACCATCCATCCGCCAAGGCCGCCCCGCGGACAAAAATGCCTTCGGGGTCCACCCGCACCGACAAACCCGGGCTTGCCCAAAACCGGGGGCGGCCACCCTCTTTAGCATGCCCCGTGAGGCGGCCCACAGGACCCAGTACTTCCGCACAGAACAGAATGTCGGCCGTTCCTACATCCATCGCATCAAATCCCGGCACGCCGGATGGCGACCGGAACCCTACGAGTCCCGCGTCCGAAATACCGTTCAACCAAGCCACGTGCCACACGGGACTGACCATGCGCTGAAGATCAAAGTGCCTCCAGGCTTGCACGGCAGCTAAAACCGCCCGGGATGAAAACGCCAACAATCGGCCCGCCCGATCCGGACCAATCATGGCGGGGGATTGTAAAGTGGGACGTTCGCCTATCACCGATTTCCCAACGTCTTCATGGAATCGCCGGCCACCGAATGAGGATCCGCCCCAATCCATGCGATAGGTGACGCCTTCGCTCCACCCGGCCAGGATATGGTCCCAGTCCCGAGGCCAGGCGGTCTGGCCCGATCGGCTCACCGGAACTGCCCCCGCTTGCATTAACGACTGTCGAGTCCTAGCTGTCGGGCAATGACCAGGCGTTGAATTTCCGATGTCCCTTCGCCGATTTCCAGCAATTTAGCATCTCGCCAATATCGCTCGACCGGAAAATCTTTCATATAGCCAGCGCCCCCATGAATTTGTAAGGCGTGATTAGCTGCCCGCATTGCCGTTTCCGAGGCAAACAGCTTGGCCATCGCGGCTTCCCGAGCGTAAGGCCGATGCTGGTCTTTCAACCAGGCGGCCTTTAATACCATCATGCGGGCCATCTCGACCTCGACCGCCATATCCGCAATTTTAAACTGAATAGCTTGGAATTCCCCAATCGCCCGGCCAAACTGTCGCCGCGATTGCGCATAGTCCAGCGCCGCATCTAACGCGGCCTGAGCCACGCCCACCCCGAGTGCCCCAATGCTGATGCGACCGCCATCCAGTATGTCCAAAAACTGGTGCAGTCCCTTCCCCTCTTCTCCCAACAGGTGGTCGGGGGGGACCGCGACCCCATCGAAGTGAATCTCACAGGTCTCTGAGGATCGCATCCCAAGCTTATTATACGCGCACGACACACTAACCCCCGAAGCATCGCGGGGAACGATAAAGGCCGAGATGCGGCGCGAATCCCGGCTCGTTCGCGCGGTGGCAACGATATACCCGGCATGGCCCGCATTGGTGATATAGCACTTCTCTCCGGAAATCACCCAGCCGTCCTCGTTGCGGGTAGCCAAAGTGGCAGTGCCCCCCGCGTCTGATCCCGCCCCTGGCTCGGTCAGACCAAACGCCGCCAAATAGGTCCCATCAATGGCTTTCGAGAGGTATTCGGCCTTTTGCGATTCCGTTCCAAAAAAGTAGATCGGCGAGCACCCTAACGATACATGAGCTGCTAGCCCTAACCCTAATGATGCATCCACGCGCGAAATTTCTTCCACGGCCAAGGCATAGCTGACGGTGCCGGCACCCGAACCGCCCCACTCTTCAGAAAAAGGCAGTCCAAAAAAGCCGAGTGCACCCATGGCTTTCATTAAGTCAAAGGAGAACTCGGACCGCTCATCGCGTGCGGCAGCTCCCGGGGCTACTTGCGACTGGGCAAAATCCCGCACCGCCTTTTGAATCATGATCTCTTCCGAGCTTAAGTCAAAGTTCATGCCCATCCCTCCAGGTTGGGCGGCGGCCGACCGCGGCTCGGTTTTAGGGACCAGGAGACTTCACCTACGCCTGGCACATCGCACCACCGAAATACGCAGCTGTAAATTTCTTCGCCGACCAAATTTTCCCCACCAGTATGCTACCATCAATAGCACGGGAACGGAAGAAATCCAGCATCGAAGAGAAGGGTGAGTCTCCATGAGCGAACGCATGACCGCACAAAAACTGAAGGAGTCCAAAGGACAAGAGCCCCAGGCCTGGTTGACCGCCTACGACTTTACCCAGGCGCAACTTGCCGAGGAAGCCGGCATTGACGTCATCTTGGTGGGCGATTCCGTCGGCACCACCGCCATGGGCTATGACTCCACCCTTCCGGTCACTTTGGACGACATGGTATATCATGCACGCTTGGTGCGTCGCGGCGCTCCAAAGACCATGATGGTGGCCGACCTGCCCTATCTCAGCTATACCACCCCGGAACAAGCACTCCAAAGCGCCGCACGTTTGGTCAAAGAAGCCCTGGCCGACGCCGTTAAACTAGAAGGGGGCCGACGGGTTCTCAAGCAGGTGGATGCGCTCATTCTGAACGATATCCCTGTGGTCGGGCACTTGGGATTGACTCCGCAGAGTGTCCACGCTATGGGCGGGTACAAGGTCCAAGCACGCACCCATCAAGCCATGGCTGACCTGGTTGATGATGCCCGCGCCTTACACGATCATGGCGTATGTAGTGTGGTGTTGGAAGGCATTCCTGACCGCGTCGCCGCGTATGTCACCGAAGCGATAGGCGTCCCGACGATCGGAATTGGCGCTGGAAACCGCACCGACGGCCAAGTTTTGGTCTTTCACGACTGTCTTGGCCTGTCGTCACGATATCCGAAATTCGCCAAACCCTTTGCCAATCTGCGTCAAATTATCCTGGATGGGATGGGCGCATTTGTCAGCGAAGTGCGCTCACGCAGTTTTCCCGACGATAGCCATAGCTATCACGTGACGGATAAGGAGTGGGAAACTTTTTGGAATCGGCAACCGGGCCGCTAACACTCGCAATACTGGGCACGGGAGCTATGGGGCGGTTTTGGGCCGATCAACTCCATCGCCTTAACCCTTGGATCGTGGGTCATATCGCCCCCCCCTATCGTGTAGTGGATGACGGGACCGTACGTGAAGTTAACCCCCGTTACCTCAAGTGGCATGAATCGGCGCCCGTCGTACCCGAGGTGGTCCTCCTCGCGACCAAGTGGCGCAAGATGTCAACCGCGTTTCAGTGGATTTCCTCCCATGCCCCGTCCAGCTTAGTCGTGTCGCTCATGAATGGAATGGGGCAGGAAGAGGCTCTTGCTCCGCTCCAAAAGGTCCGGCTTTGCATGGGTGCGACCACCGCCGCCGTCACGCGTCAAGACCGCGAAATCCCGACCATCATTGTCCAAAGTCTAGGTGCGACCACGCTTCCCGACACCGATGATGAGCAAGTGAACTATCTTAAAGCCAGTCCGCTGTCACACCCCTGGCAATGGGTGCATCCCGACGAGATGCTCCGCATGCGCTGGCAAAAACTTATTCAAAACAGTGTCATAAACCCACTGACAGCCCTGGCCGACTGCCCAAACGACGCCTTACTGACTCACCCCATCTGGGGATTGGCTGAACCACTTATCCTGGAAGCTCAACGTGTGGCCAGCACCGCCGGCATTGTCCTCCCGAATGATATGCTCACCCGGGTGTCCACACTGTTGGAGCAAACTCATGGGAACATGTCATCGATGGTCCAAGATGTTCGCGATAAAGTGCCCACTGAAATTGACGCCATTAACGGCTATCTGGTCCGATTGGCGGGTCCTCATGGCTTCACGATCCCCACCCATGAAGCCTTGATTCGGCTCATCAAAAGCCTGCCAACCCGAACCGAAACTATTCACTAATCGACGGAAACGGCCATCCGTGACCGAACACGCGAGACAGCTTCAATCGGTACTGGTGGAAGGAAAGCTCCTTTAGAGCGCGAGCCGACCCTCCGCGCACCGGAATACCGCCTCGAAGAACCCAACCCACTCCAACGCCCGGATCCAGCGAAATCAGCATCCCCCGCAATCTCGGCTGAAATGCGGGTAGCAGGGGTTGACGGCGAATCACCCGCAAGAGATTCCCGCCGACATACTTCCCGGCCATAGAAGCGAGCTGGGCCGTCTGGGGCACCTCGCCGCCATCCGTGTAGACGCGCCAGACATCGCCTGCGGCGAAAATCCGCTCCGAAATCTGGCCTAGTGCGCTGACGTCAGGATAACCACTGTGTTTGATCGGGATATCCGTATCCTTGAGCCAATCTGGAGCCTGAATGCCACCAGCCCACACCAGTACGTCATAATGCAGTTCGTCTCGTTCCAGCTTCAAGGCTTTGTGATCCACCCGCAATAATTTTTGCCCTAGCATGACAGTGACACCGGCAGCCCGGAGGCGGTCTCTCGCATAGGTAGCCAGTCCCCTGCCGAGCGCCGGCAACAGCCGCGACATGCCCTCCACCAGCCAAACATCGTGGTCAAAAGCCAATACTCCTGCCACTTCCGTCCCGGTCAATCCGCCGCCCACAACTACCACGCGCTGCCCCCGATGTGACTTCAATCGCTCCTTAATTTTGAATGTGTCATGCGCATTGCGCATTGGCAACGCGTGAGTTTCCAAACCGGGAATCGGTGGGTAGGCCGGTGAGGATCCTGGCGACAGCACCAACCAGTCATAGTCAATCAATGTCCCCGTAGTGGTAGTCACCTGACGTTGCTGGACACTCACGTCGCTGACCCGTTCTCGGATATGTTTGACCTCCGAATCTTGAAGAATTTCGGCAAATGGAACGATATGTTCTTCAATGGGGTCATTTTCTCTTAAGGCTTCCGGGAGCTCCGGAATCAATTCGTGGCCATGCACTGCATCGATGAGATAAATTTCCAAGTAGGAGGCCGGAACACGCCTTAACTCGCCAATCGCAGCTAAGCCGGCATAGCCTCCCCCTACCACGACCACGCGTTCAGGCATAGTTTTACCTCCATTAAGCTTTTACCCAGCCTATCACACCCCCCCGACGGGACGAAAATGCATCGTCCGAGAGATGCACCCTATCCTGGAGATAAAGGCGTCAGGATAATCCCCCCATCTGCCCCTATCGCTCTACCTACCATCGTCACCTGAAAAACCCTGAGAATATGCAGGATGTTCATCGGCTCATACCCACGCCTCGACATCCCTGCAAAAGATTGGTGTCGTTCGGCTATGTAACTGCATTTGCCCACCTAGCGGTCCCAACGCCCGAGTTTCATAGCGATTTTGTGTCTTGGCTATTTTCCCGACATAGGACGGGATGACTCCTCCTCGAAGGCGATTATTTCGACATGAGCCATGAATTGACATCATCCCCACGGCTCAGCCCTAGGCACTACCCATAAGTTTCCGGCAGGTGAAGAATTTCCCACCTGGCCGTGAGATCTTGTAAGCCTTGATAGCCTCGCCACAGGACCTTGACCCCGGGCTCCCCCGTCATGCCGCAGGCCAAAATTCCTCCCCGTGGGGCAATCCGCCGCACAGCGGTGCACAAGTTGACCCTGGGGTGTCGGGGATGCCCGATGTCCGAATGTGCGCCGCATAGAGCGCACCCATTCCGCCAGGCGCCGTCAAACGCAGCGCGTCCGGTCGTTCCCGGTCATGCAGAGCACACGCCACAATGCATCAGACGGCTATCGGTGGGAATACCGAACTGGGGAGGCAGTCAATCACAACAAAATCATAGGCATCCCGCAAGGGCACCAACAGACGCGATAAAGCGTATTCCCGTGCGTATGACGTGAGTCGCAGGACGCTTTGTGCTGGGTGCGATCGTCACTTCGGACATGTTAACCGTTCAAGGTCTTGCTGGGGATTTGCGAACGGCAGCCCAGCGTTTACATATTGGATTACATGAGTTTCACGAAGCCGATCTTGATCGCGATCACCCCCGATTGCTCACCCGCAGCATGGAACGCATGAGTACCGCCAAGCGGAAAAAGCCTGCCTACCCACGACGGGAAGTGCGCTTTCTCGGATCCTACTACCTGAAATCGCCCTTCGGCAGCTGACGCGCTGCCTGCAGAGCGTGGCAACGGTACATTTGAGGGTTCAGCCACCCAAAAACCTTTACAATTGGCTGATTTGCTTGTCGGACGTTACGCCGACATTTACCGGAGAGCAGTAACGAAGGCAGGTTTCGCTTTGTGGCTCCATTACCTAAAGGCCGTTTCCGTTAAACAATAAAGACGGCCGCAGTCATCTCTAAGGCCTTGCGTACTCCGGCGTACCGGAGCGCCTTACGTCACGTAAGCGTAATGGGAACAAACAGGCAGAGGCGGCACCCTTAACTGCAGTACACTACGATCGGACCTAGATGCACCCCAAGTGGCGCCAATGTCGGGCACAAGAAGAGTAGCGACGAAAAACGGGGGATGGCGTGTCGTCAGAACCCTAAGAAGACCAGCGCCACCCTCGAAGCCCCCGGTTTAACTAGTCTCGCTGCCAAAATCGCATCCCTTGGCACGGTGTGAGATAGGCCACTGGGCTATTTAACTGAATGAGGGCATTCTCCACGGGTGTCCACCGTTCATCGATGAGCATCAGGGCCATCCTCGAACTCTCTCGTGGCCCGTGGGCGCGGCACTCGACGCCAAGACACAATACATGCGTCACGTCTTCTCAGGCGATCCGCGCCGCAAAATTTGCTCGAATCGCGCGAATTGAGGTCAAGGCTTCCGGTTCCGGGTCATCGGCAAAAACCCTGCAAATTGCCGCTGATACAATGGATCGCGCTCAACGCTATCGGTCCGTTGACTCCGGCTGATCGATGGGCGGGAACTCATTTGCGACTCGCTAAGATCGGATTCGATGGGCCATGGCCATCCCATACGGAAAGGTTACCGCCAGGATTCCTGCACAAGCCCCATTAGCAGTTCGATCCGCTCGTTCTCCCCCAGGGTTAAGCCGGGAACTGGTCCCTAAAACCTAAATCGGGCATGCCCACTGGGATTGACACACTTCACGCCCTCCAATGCCAAAAGCCGGCCTTTCAAGTTAAGGCCCCCGCGATACCCGGTTAGAGTCCCGTTACTTCCCACGACCCGGTGGCAAGGTACGACGATCGGCAAGGGGTTGTGGGCGATGGCGGACGCTACCGCCCGCACCGCACGCGGCCTGTCAATCTGCCGGGCCACTTCGGCATAGGTGACCAGAGTGGCATAGGGGATCTCCATCAGCGCGTGCCAAACCAAGATCTGAAACGGGGTCCCCACCATATCCAACCCAGGTGGCCAGGCGTCAAGCCGACCCGCCCAATAGTCCTCAAACGCATGAATCCATGTCTTTAATCGTTCAGGGTCAGCCGCTGCACGGTTTTGACGGTCGGGGGCCCATTGGTGGGGTAGCACCACTCGGCGCAACCCTCTGTCGCTGGCCACTAATCCAAACTCATCGTGGCCCCACTGGGTCATCGCATACCACTCTTGACTCATAAGACCTCCCATCTCTTTGTCCATTTCGCCGTCGTCGCGATCGGGCAAATCCGTCAGCAGTTCGGCGTAGCGCCCTAACCTATAGAACCGACGCCCGCCGGATGTCGATAGATTAATTGAGCTACCCCGAGTCCTAACGCCACAAATCCCGCGGCGGCCCAAGGCATGCCATGAGGGCCCCATAGCGTCGTCACCGTCCCCATTATCACACTGCCGCCAAAAGTGGCCAAGCCGGCTGCCCCGTTTATAATGCCCATCGCTGCGCCATGACGGTGACCCGGCAACGATCCGGCCGCAGCCCGCTGCATTCCGATATTAAGCAGAGGGTATAACGGGAGCGAAAAAGCCACAATCACAACCACCTCGTTTGCCACCAACGACATAATGAGATAGATCGAGGTATACCCTAAAAGCACCCCTATGAGGAGTTGCTGGCCTCCAAATCGGTCGGACCACCGGCCAATCGAAGAAGCGAGTATCCAACCCAGTCCGGTGCTAATGGAGGCACTCCAGCCCACCCAGGCGGTTGGGACGTGAACCCCATGCAAGTACAGGCCAAAGTTCGTAAAGAACCCTTCATTGCCGGCATAAGCCAGAAAAAATGGCAAGACCAACAGAATAATGAGTCCTAGATGAGAAGGAACGTCCTTGGCTGTGCCATCATCCTCGATCCGCGCGACATCCTCCGCTTGACGGCCTAACACGAACGGAACAAGCATCAAAAAACCTAATCCCATTAGTAGCAGTGGGAGTGCCCGGGGCGAAAGCGACTGGATATAGCCGCCAATCAGACCGCCAATCATCCAGCCGCTCGACTGCCACTTCAGCCGCGACGCAAGTCGGCCTCCCATGGACCCGCCCTTATACGTCAGAAAAGTAAGCGTAGCAGGCGCCAAAGCCGAGGACAACAAGGTGGTCAGCGTCACACCCACAATGTAGAGCGTAGCGCTCGGGGCGAAAACAGCGACGAGGCCTGTCCCTAAGTATGCAATGAATCCAATCCGCGCTACCCGACCGATGCCTATATGACGCAGTCGGTGACCCCAAATCGTCGAGCCGACGAACGTAGCCAGTGAGGGACCCGCCGCCCCTAGACTAGCCACCACATCCGGCACGCGAAACTGTTGGTGGAGATAGAGCGGGCCATACCCCATCAGCATCAGCAAAAAAAATGCTTCGATGCCCGACGCCGCCAAAAGAGCCCTATTCACAGCCCACCTCCTTCGGAACCTCTTGCCATTGTACCGGAATCGCGCGGGGTCTCATGTTACACCTCGGACCCCGCATGTCAGGGTAGGAAAAATGAGGGGTTACACCGTCAAGCGCCTTAGCCAGACCCGAAGGCGGGTTGGACCTGGCCTTTTCGCGCTCGATAGATTGCGTCACCGTCCTCGGTCTGGATCTTGGCTTTCATGGCATCACGATCCCCATCGCCGCGGCCCCGCATGACGACCTTGACACCGACTGTTTGGGCATCAGGCACTAATTTTTTAGGGGTGTTGGCCAACAAAATTTGGCAATGGTGTGCCTGAGACACGTATTCATCACCCAACATTCGGTTATGTCGTCTTCTTTTTGGTCGGCCATTCCCGCCACGCAGAGATCCGTAACACCACAGGGGACATGCGCAACCCCTCTAAGATCGCCACCATGGTCGGTTGAAGAATGGTCGGCCGCTAACGCCATCGTCTGACCGCACCACAAAAAGCGCATCCACAAATAGCGTGTCTTTCAATATGGTAATCAACCCATCTGGGCAATGGCCAATCCCACTTGGTATCCCACTTTCGATGCCCTTTCCATTGTCAACCACGGGGGGACACTAACACGCAGAATTTGCGCCTTACCATCGGCTTTCACATAGATGCGCTCATGCTGCCATAACCATTGCGAGATTTGAGCAGCATCACTAGCCTTGATACTCACAACAGGACCTGAACCAGCCACGCGTATTGTACTTCCAGACGCTGTGTATCCGTCACGAAATGCTGCGGTAAGATCATGATAATGTGCAACGATGGCACCTTCAGGCCATTGCATACGAAAATCCAGAACTTTTGTCAGGCCCGCAGCTTTAGACCAATCTCGCGTTCCATACTCGTACCGCCACGCACCGTCATGACTCTCTAATCGGTTGCCAAATTGGTCTATACCCGCAGCACCGGAAAATAGACTATCCGTCATATCAAGAACTCTGGGCGAAACCCAGAGCACCCCGGTGCCGACTGGAGCGAATAGCCATTTGTGGCCCGGGAACACGTAAAAGTCGATGCCCTGCACCAAAAGCGGGGTTTGTGTGCCAGCCGCATGCGATCCATCCACCAGCACCCATTGATCCTCGCCTCTATCCAATTCAGAGAGAATATCCTCTACTCGTAGCGCAAGTCCACTTCTATGGCTTACCGACGAAAACGCTATAAGCTTGGTTTGCGCACGCATAGCCGACCGGAGTCCCTTAATAAACTCTTCCTCATGTCCGTCATCGGGAAACGGAACCACATCGACTATCACCCCATAATGTTCCACCAAACGTTGTAAGGGATAGGTGAGGGCTTCATGCTCATCGCCAGTTGTCAGGATTCGATCTCCTTGTTTCCACCCCAAACTGGCAAGCGACAAATTAATGCCGTCCGTCGCGTTTCCAATTATAGCCACCGAGCGAGGGGATGTTTCCATCCACGCGGCCACTTTATGTCGCGCCCGATCGTTCCACGCCATCATATCCAAGTATGCGTTGGCTTCACCGCTTCCCATAGCGGCACCGGGACCGCTTCCCATCCATTCAACATATAAGTCCCGAACAAACGCATGGGTTGTCTTTAGTGTTGGTGCCATCGTTCCAACATTTAAATAGGTCATATTTGGCCGTAGTGTGCATTCGTCCCGCCACAGGCGACTCATTTCATCCATAGGTTCATCTCCATATCGAGTAATCGTCGAAAATCGTGTTGGTACTTGCTAGCAGTTAAGCTCTCTCCAATACGTTATGGTACCTGGTCCCCAAATCCCGAATTTCACCGGGTTATTTTGGGTAAATCGGTCGTTTCTATGACGATCCCCAAAATGTTTGTCACTATAGCCTCTATGTGCTTCTGGCCATTGTGAATCCAATTGGATACGTTACGAGGTCTCTGAACAGTTTAAGAGTACTTCACCAGTCGGATAATTGCGCAACAGCAACAACCCTATCATCCGACGCCCTGGGCACTGTCCACGAACTTAGCTTTAGTGGTTCGGGTATATCACACATAACCGATGGCCCCGTCTTACCGATAGCCCCCCCACGAGTACTCGACCGACTGGCCAAACCACAACTGTATTCCCCCATCGACAAACCTTTGATGATAGGATGCCGCCGACATTACCAAACACCATCCAGACGGAACCCCTGTGCCATCTATGGTAACGAGTATTGACTCGCCGACACCCAACGCTGTATACAGCTCCATGTACCCGTTTAGTGGTTAGGACGCCACGGCACCGCTAGTGCCAGCTCTTCCCTTAGATCGTGGATACCAACGCACCGAGCGCTAACGTGTAATGCCGTACGAATTAGCCCCAAAACATTATGATCAATGCCGACGGCGAACCCGCATAACTTGTCCTCGATGACGCAGATGTAGTTAGTATCCAAGGTTCCCTCCCGACACCCTTGCGCACGGACATCGGCGAATATAGCTCCGGCATCTATTGTGTTGCACTACCGATCTGAGCGGTGGACGATATCCCGAAAGCCGCCATGGTATATCCATACCCAAGACCGGTGTCTTCGCTTTCACGAGGCTCGAGGAGCCATTAGTCTTCGAATTAACCAAGCGATCCTACGCAGTAGCAACGAAAAATGGGTGCCACGATCCCGACGGCTGGCGAAAGACGTACTAGGTTCTCGTTAGGTCTTCAGGCGCAATTAGGACCGCGACTGCGGATCCAAAACATCTCGCAACCAATCGCCAACTAGCGCAATGGAAATCGTTGTAACACCTAGCATCAAGGCCGGAAAAAGCCCCAAGTACCAGTAATAGGAGATATTTTGTAAAGACGTCGCAATCATATGCCCCCAATCCGGTGTCGGTGGCGATATTCCCAACCCCAAAAAGCTCAGGCTTGCATCCGTTACAATGGCATTCGGGATTATTAACACCAGAGCAACAATTACCGTGGAAATGCTATTGGGAAAGATATGGACCCAAATGACGCGTCGTCTCGTCGCTCCCAAACCGCGAGCCGCATCAATGAATGGCATTTCCCTAACAGTGAGAGCCCGCGCGCGGACAAGTCTGGCGACCGGAACCCACGAAGCCAATCCGATGATCAAAGAGATACTTATCACGGTGGGCTCTATGAAGTTCGCCAGAAGAATAGCTACAATCATCGGCGGAATGACCGAAAAAACCTCAACAATTCGAGTGACGATCCAATCCACAATCCCTCCCCAGAAAGCCGCAACGAGCCCCAGCGGGATCCCTATGAGTGCTCCGATAGCCGCCGTAATAACACCGATCGAGAGCGATGTTCGGATGGCATATAAATTTCGTGACAGATAATCCCTGCCGACAGCGTCAATCCCAAAAGGATGTGCCCACGTAGGGAACGAATACGCACGCGATACGTATATTGCAGCATTATACGGGGGAAGCGGCAACCACGGTTCTAATATGCCCAGGACTATCGTTAACAGCAGCAACACCATCGCTAACCGTTGAAACAAGGAAGTGCTTTTACGCAAACGAGTCCATAGCAGGCTCTTAAAGGGTCTATCAATGGGATTCTCTTCAGCCGTCGCTGTACTTTCAGTCATACAACACCTTCCCCAGTTGGACGCGCGGATCGAAAACCACGAGCAATAAGTCCGACACAAGGTAAGCCAATATGGTAAACACAGTGATAAATAAAATCAGCGTGAGTTCCAAAGGATAGTCGCGGGTTTCGATTGCGGACACAAAGTACGCCCCCAAGCCAGGCACATTAAAAATGGATTCGATAAACACCGAGCCGGTTAGAATACCCGGCAACATCGGGGCAATAACCGTGATAATTGGTCCCGCTGCGTTGCGCAACACGTGCTTGATAATGGCCCGAGTCCGGGAAAGCCCTTTTGCTTGAGCTACTTGCACATGCTGTTTGAATATCTCATCAGCCATTGCATTTCGAGTATATCTGGCAACTGTACCGAGAGGATTAATACCGTACGCAATAGCCGGCAACACCATGTATTGCCAGCCGCCCCATCCTGCGGCAGGAAACATACGCGTCCATACAGCGAAAACCGTGATGAGAACAATCGAAATAACAAAGGTTGGGGTCGTTAGCAAGGCCGTCATCACCATGGTGATAACCTGATCGCCCCAAGTAGAGAGCTTCATCACAGATAATATCCCCAAAGCCAATCCGCCAACAACACCATAGACAAGACCAATGGACGCAACACTTAAGCTCACTTGGAATGCACCTGCAATTAAAATAGTCATGGGTATTCCTGGATTCTGCCATGCAAATCCCAGTTGCAGGGTGAAGAAGCTTTTCATATAGTCCACATACTGCGTCACAAGAGGTTTGTTTAGCCCATAGATCCGCATCATATTGGCCTTAGCAACGGGTGAGAGCCCGGATTGGATGTTCCCGAAAGGCCCTCCCGGAATACTGTGCATCAGCATGAAAATTATTACAGAAACCACCAGCAGCGTGACGAGTCCCGACCCCACACGCACAACAACATATCGAAACGTATCGACCACCTCCCGACCTTCAACCGAGCCGGGGCATCAGCCCCAGCTCTGCCTACCTAAGGTTTTACGTGAAGCTGACCTATCCAAGCGGAGTCGAGAGAAATCGACGGACTATTGGGGAAATTCTTGATTTTATTGCTGACTAGGTACTTCAACTGATTAGTCCACAAGAATACGGCACCCGCTTGTTGATTCAAGATTTGTGCTGCCTTGTTATACTCGGCCGCTCTTGCCTTAGTATTAAACGAGGTGTTTGCCTCGTTGACCAACGTATTGTATTGCGAGTTGTTCCACGTCATCACACCGGTCGGCAGGAACAGAGAATACCAATCGCTGGGATCGACGTAGTCGAAGTTGTACGGGCGGATAAACATTTGTGCTTTGCCAGAATTAACATCAGAAATCCAAGTAGGCATATCAAGAACCTTAACCTGGATCGTGATACCCAAATTGCTCTTCAACTGAGCTTGAATGTATTCAGCCGCCGGCAAAGTGGTGCCAATCGTCGCCGCCTCGTTACGTATTAAGAGCGTTTCTGAAGGAAACCCGTTGCCACCAGGGTATCCGGCTTCTGCTAATAACTTCTTTGCTTCGGCCACATTATAGGGCTCATGGATATTGGGGTCGTATCCCGGGAATCCCTTGGGCACCACAGACGAATCGGGCGTAGCCAATCCCTTCAGGACATTGGTTACCAAATTCTTGCGGTTGATCGCCAGCATAAAGGCTCGTCGGACTTTTTGCGAATTAAACGGTTTCGAATTCTGATTGAATCCGAGCATGTTAATCCACCATTGTGGAACGGAGACAAGATGCGAATTGGAGGGCAAATGGTGCTTGGCCTCCCTATATTGCCCGGGGTTCAACAAAGTCCAATCGACTTGCCCGGTTAGAAACGAATTATAGTCATCCTCATTGGTAAGATCCAAGGTAATGGTATTCGTTGTAGCCTTCGCAGGGCCGCGATAGTGGGGGTTCTTGGCAAACTCGATATATTGGTTGACAACCCATTTTTTGACGATATACGGACCAGAAAACAGCATAGTGCTTGGATGCGTGGCCCATGCCGCTCCATATTTGCTCACTTCGCCAGGAGGAATGGGCCACCCATAAACCATCGCTAACGGCATAAAGGGCACAGGGACATCTGTGGTAATTTGTAACGTATCCGCATTCACAGCTTTAACCCCTAAATCGGTAGCGGGAAGCTGCCCCTTCGCGATTTTGTTCCAATTCTTAATATGAACCACCGTGCCCCAAAACCATCCAAAGTCATAGCCTGTTGCTGGATTAGCAGACCTTTGAAAACCATCCACATAGTCAACAGCAACCAGTGGGGCCCCATTTGACCACGTTAATCCTTTTCTTAGATGAAAAGTCCATACTAGTTTATTCTTGGATACTGACCACGAGGTAGCCGCACCCGGTTCAATCTGGTTAGCTGGGCTCAATGTCACTAATGGTTCCTGAACCAATGAACTGCCGCCCATTCGGCTATAAACTGTCTTTGTCCAATCCATATACGTGCCCATCTGTGTTATTGGGCCAGTAATCGTATTAGTCGTCGCACCTGCACCCGTAGTAGTCGCTCCACAACCGGCAAGCGCTACCAAAGAACCGGCCAGCAGGCTACTTGCTATCAACAAGCGACTTTTGACCACTTTTCTCACCCGTCCTCTCTCGAACAACGTAGGTTGTTCTTATTTATGAACTGGATTTCTCAATTGTGACAAGTGTACGGTTCTACATTAATGAAGAAAATTCCTTCTTTACGATCGCGAATTTTATTGGACGTTGTCGCGAGCAATGTTTCCCGCTTCTGCACGGTTCTGGTGGCTTCGATGGGCGTCATTGTGTCGTTACTTTGCACGACGCCAAGACGTTTTTGGCTGGCATGGCCCAATGCAGCGCTTATCCCTCAAGACCTCGTAGGGGGAATATCGCGTGAATCACACCGCCCAGCATGAAGAATATCTTAACAACCACCTGATCAGCCGTATCATTATCCATGTTCCCGAGGTCATGTCGCGTGCGTGGAAACGAAATGGGTGGCCCTCCTCGAATGGGGGGCCGCACATCAGTGGATGGGTTGGACCCGCGCCCAGCAATAGGCGCGCCTCCGGTTTGTCGTCAACAATGCCCAATTTTTAATCCTGCCGAATGTCCAGATGCCCAATTTGGCCGCGAAAATTTTGGCGCTTGAATTGTACATTTCTCCATCCTGTTCCGGGGAAGCCACATATTCCGGATGCTATTTTCGCGGGCTGTGGATAACTGATAAGTCACTGAAAGGCTTACGGGAGAAGGGCTCCCGTGGGATTTGCGATCAACCTTTCGAGAGCAGGCCCCATGCAGACGTGCGTAATGTCTTCCTCAAGCAGCCACGCCCGCAGGGCCTGTAAATCGGCCGTCAACGTTCCAAACGTCCGGGTTTCCTGACGAACCGGCGTGAGCTGGTCCGGAGCCTGATGACGAATCGTGGCCACCGCCGTGTCCTTATGAATGCCGATCCCCGCCCCATGAAACACTTCAACGTGCATCGTCGATCCCTTTCTACGCGTCTCGCCGGTCTTGGGCCTGGGGAACAGGGGTCTGTTCCACTGTTGGTGGAGATAGAGCGGGCCATACCCCATCAGCATCAGCAAAAAAAATGCTTCGATGCCCGACGCCGCCAAAAGAGCCCTATTCACACCCCACCTCCTTCAAGACCTCTTGCCATTGTACCGGAATCGCGCGCGGTCTCATGTTACACTACACAACAAAGGAGCTTTGACCAAGTCAACCACCCCGGCCTGAAGGCCGGAGCTTGTGAAAGCTCCAGCGGTTGACCAGCCCTAGCCGTCGGAACTGACAGCGACCTTTTCTCGAGAGGGTCGCGGGAGGCGAATGGCTCCGTTCGGTCCG
>JAJZXX010000012.1 GCA_021806205.1 Bacillota bacterium
CGAAGGTTCAGGCGGTGCTCAGTAATCTCGATGGCAAACGCTACACCGTAATCCATGACGTGTTGGTAGAGACGGAACCGGGTCATACGGCGCAAATTGACCATGTCGTCTTCAGCGTCCATGGAATCTTTGTCATTGAGACCAAAAATTACAGCGGACAGATCTATGGCCGAGAGTCGGAACCGAGCTGGACCCAGAAATTTCCTCGGGCCAGTCACCGCTTTCAAAACCCCATCCGGCAAAACCAGGGGCATATTCGAAAACTGGCTGCCGGGCTGGGGATTCCCAGCACTAGCTTCCATTCCATTGTCGCTTTTGGCCGACATGCCACGCTCAAAGTGGATACCAGGACGCCGGTCATGTACATTGACCAACTTCCTGGCTACATCCGCCAGTATCAGGCGGTATTGTTTAGCACCACGCAAATCGGACAATGGAGCCAAGCCCTCAACCAGGTCAAAGGGACAACATCCAGGGCTAAACGCCGTGAGCACGTGGGCGGTATCCGACAACGCCCCAGGACCCGCCGATAGGGTTAACCGGACTCGCGGCCGTCGAACGTGAAGTCGGTTGACCAGCAGATCACTCGCCGCTCCCCTCATTCCTAAAGCTATCTCGCTTGGTGGGGGAATTGGTTGGCTGGCTACCGCCATCACCGTCAACCTAGGTTAGTGTGCGTGGACGGCGTGACCAGGCCTCTACGTTGAGGGCATTTTCCGCCGCTCCCCTGAGCCCTTGGCGCACGTTGGCCAAGGCGTCTCTTGTCATGCGCAAGCGCGTTTCCTCGGTCAAGGTTCCCACGTGGGGGGATAGGATGACTGAGTTCAGGTCAGCCAGACGGGCGTGGACTCGGGGCTCAAACTCGAAGACGTCCAAGGCGGCCCCGGCAATTTGACCGGACGCGATGGCCTCGACCAAAGCGTCCTCGTCGATGACCGAACCGCGCCCGATGTTCACGATCTGCGCGGTAGACTTCATGCGAGCCAAAGCCTCGCAGTCGACTAGGTGATGGGTCGTTTCCGTCAAAGGGACAACCAGCACCACGATATCGGACTCGGACAAGAGCGTGTTCAGATCCCGGTACCCCGGATGGCCGGCCAGTGGACCGTGGGTACGGGTGTAGATCACCCGAAATCCCACCGCCTTCAACAGGCCGGCGAGGTACTGCCCGATCCGGCCGTACCCCACCAGTCCAACGGTTTGGCTGTTGGCATCATGGGCCATCTGTGCCCGGTGAAACAGGGGATGAGGCTCATCGGCCTGGCGGTGCTGACGCATCGCCCGATCATGAGAAATTAGATGGCGCAACAACCCGAGCACCATCGCCAGACCCAGTTCGGCGGTGGCGGCGGTGACCGCGGCCGGCGTGTGCGTCACCAAGATCCCCAATTCCGAGGCAGCTTGTACGTCGATATAATCGTAACCGACGCCGTAGGCCGACACGACCACCAACGCGGGTAGCGCCCGAAGTCGTTCGGCGGTCAAGGGGAAGGCCGGACTCGCAATCATGCCGACGATTACCGGCAGTCGGTCGCGGTCCGGTACGCCCACCAGCCAGTCTTCTTGGCTGGCGTCCACCGTGCTCCATCCAAATACCTGACTTACCAACTGACAGTACGGTTTTGCCACCTCAAAATCCGCCTCTCCATCGCCCTTTGCTTGCCATTTTACACCAGGGTGATCTCGCGGGAAGAATTAGGCATCGCCGGAATGAGGCGACCGACTGGTCAGCACTGTAAACTGGCTACGGCGAATAGCGGGGGTGCTGACGCCGTTACAACCTTAATCCGCCCGGCGAACATGAAGCCCGCAGCCGGTAACCATGACGTGGCGGTGGGCGAAAATGCGACTGCCCGGATCCCCTCGCGGCGATTAGTGAACACACGGGAGATGGGCCGGGTGCAAACTTCGAGGAGCATGATCCGCCCCCGCGACCTTGAGCGAGGTTTGCTTCCAACCTAATTATGGCGTAGGTATTGACATTACATAAGTCACTATAGTAAGATGACCACGGCCGCTTAACTTATGATTAGTAAGTTAAGTTTTCCGCCTAGAGTGTCAAACGGGTGAGGCAAACACGAAAGTAATTGCTCAGAGCTTGCCGAGCTCAACTTCTTGGGATTGAACGAAGATCGCGGGGATGGGATGTAGACAGGTCATGGAATCGCCCTGCCTCAAGTCGGGGATCCTCACAGACAAGAGGGAGTCTTGTCAACCGAGCCCCGAATAGGCCGTTTGGCGTCGCCCGAGCGTCTTCAACGCCAAGCCGCGGTCGAGGCCGGGGCCTCGATCGCTGACTCGCGGCTTGCCTGGATTGGTTTTCGGCGCACACTACGCCTCACACATATATCGCCACTGGAGGGATTTCAGGTTGGATAAGGTCAAGCTCGCCGTCATTTATTACAGCGCCACCGGGACCAACTTTCGCATGGCGCAAGCCGCCGCTAAAGCGGCGCCGGATTCGACAGTCGACGTTCGCCTTCGCAAGGTGAGGGAATTGGCGCCTGCTGAGGCTATTGCCGCCAATCCTGCTTGGCAAGCGCATATCCAGGCAACCAAGGAGGTTCCGGTGGCTGTCCCTGAGGATGTCGAATGGGCGGATGCCCTTATTCTTAGCACCCCAACCCGTTTTGGCAATTTGGCCGCGCAAATGAAGCAATTTCTGGATACGTTGGGGGGCTTGTGGGCGCAGGGAAAGACCGTCAACAAGGTGGTCAGTGCGATGACCAGCGCGCAAAATCCTCATGGCGGGCAGGAGACAACGTTGCTGTCCCTATACACTACGATGTACCATTGGGGAACGATTGTGGTCCCTCCGGGGTACACGGATCCGGTGATATTTGGGGCGGGCGGCAATCCGTACGGAACCAGCGTGACTGCTGAAACAACCGGCGAAATTACCGAAGAGGCGGTGCGGGCGGTTGAGTATCAAGCGCGACGAGTGATCACCGTCGCCGAGTGGATTCGTAAGGGAAGGTCGTAAGGCTAGATTTCTAGCTAAACACTTAAAGGCCGGAGGCTCGGGCGGTTGCCGGGGTTCCTCCGGGCGGGGGAGTTCGGTCCCGCCCCGGTTGGCGAGGCTCGAGAGGATTGCCAGCCCGCGTCAACCGGGCCCAACCGATCTCCGGGAACGGCCCGCAGAACGAGAATTCCCGGTGGGTTATGGGCTCCAGAGCAACTCTATGGAATGAGAGCGGCGGCGTCGGAAACCGGCTTTGCGGGGTTTTTACGGCCGCGCTTTAGTTTGTCCATGTGACCCTCTCCGCCAGAGTCGTGAGCGTTTGGTCTTGGTGTCACCATTTGCCATTGGGTGGGGATTTTACCCGTCAACGCAGATGTTGCCGCATCATCCATCCTATCGTTGTCAAAGCGTCTTCAGGCGCGGTTTTCAAACCTGAAGGATTGATGAATCTAATCTACAATGAACAAGCCAAACCGTGGCCTGGCCACGGCCGGGGGAACCACCCAAGGGGTGAATTCGGTTTTCCGATAGGGATGTCTCGCGCACCCGAACCCGTCAGCTAACTCCGGAGGCAAATTTCGCGAGGAGGCATCGCATTGAAAAATATACTCCGCTGGGGAACTTGGGTAAGCGTCGTCAGCGCGGGCATGAGCCTCGCGTTGACGGTTCCCGTCTTCGCCCAGGGCACCTCCGGCAGGACGCTCACTATGGAGGCTACCGCCTACGGCCCTAGCGCACAGGACAACTATCCCTATGGTGCGACAGATTATTTCGGGCAACCGCTCACCGCGGGCGACATTGCCGTGGACCCGAGCGTAATACCGCTTCGCACCTGTTTATATGTCACCGGCTATCATTCGCCGAACTTGCCGTCCGTCGGCTTTATCGGCGAAGCTGATGATGAGGGCGGTGCGATTCAAGGCCTGCGCGTCGACCTCTTTATGAACGCCTCACCGCCTCAGGTGAGCAATTTTGGTATCCAGAGGGTCAAGGTGACGGTCTTGGGGCCGGCGCACAGCACTTCCGCTTCGGGCAGCCAAGCTTGCGCCTCTTATATGTCTCGGCCGCACGGAAGTCAGCCTGGCGCCGGCGGGCGCACGGTTGGTAGCCGCGCCCGGGTCCACCGGGACTTGAGCCAAACTGGGGGAGCAGGCCGCCCCCAGGGATCCGCTGGCAACCACCAGGCGGTCAGAGACGAAGAGACGGATGAAGCGCATTCGAGCGGTTTTGCGGAACACGGTGTACGTTCGCACCTCCAGAGCCTATCGAGTGACCAGCGGTGGTGGCGGCGCGGAAAACGCCAACCATCCTACGCATCTTCGCCCCTCACGAAAGGGCGTACTGTAGCCAACGATCATCCGTGGAGGACGAAAGCCTAAGTGAACTCTCCCCCCGCCTTGGCCTCGTGGAGACCGGGGCGGGGTTTTCCGATCGCTCCCGGACGTCGCTGGCTGACTACGGCCGCGCCCAGCCGGGGCGACCAGGGGTTAATCGACGATGCCTGTTCGGCATCGTGTTGGTCTGGCCTAGTGACATTGGGGCAGACTAGTCGCCACAGCTAGGTCGGTCAGGGTTGCCAGCCGGGTCCAGCACCATCCACTTCCTTCCCAAGATACCGGCTCTTTAGCCTGTTGTTGCATCGGCCGTTCCCAAGAAGCAACATCGAGGGCATCGACCCAAGGGGAACGCTCTTGCATCCAATTAGGCGCTACGACGAACGCGGTGCGCGGGTTGAAAACACACCAGGCTTTCATCCAGATTTAACCGGAGTCGGCAGGCCGAGCTGGAATGCACAGAATCAGGTGCTGTAGCTTCTCACTGCCACCTGACTCGTACGCCTGTGAATGGCCATGGATCGGACCGTTGGACCGTAAACTGTGTTCTGGACCTAGTTTTGCGCTTGCCAACTCGCTGATCGTCCGAATCGCCTCTGGTGTATGACTATCGTCGTCTGCGTAACCGAGCATGAGATTGAAGAGTCCTAATCCATGGTAATTCCCGTTCACAAACCGATCCATGCCCCGCGTCACGTAATATCCAAGGTCCTTCGAGTTAACTCTGGGTCGGCAAACCCATTTACACTCAATTACCGCAAGGTACTGGACGCCACTCGGGCGACTACGCCACACTGATAGATCGGGAATCGGCGCTGTATCCGGATCTTGTTCAGCTGTTAAGATTTGTGGAGTTTTGGCGGGTGCATTGTAACTGATGGACCAAGAAGCAAGCACGCAATTACGTGCTGCTTCTTGAATGCGTTCGTGGAGCATCGCATTGATAGCGGTTTCCTTATCGCTGTTTCGCAACGCACCGTCAGCCACCCACGCTCGATATCCCTCGATGACAGCACAATGTACTCGACGTTCTAACCGGTGTGCTTGATCGCGCCATTGGGCTTTTGTCTGAAGATCAGTCATCGAGTAACTCCGACAGGAGCCAATCGGCATCGTAGAGGGCCATAGCGGGCGTCCACCACCCCGCCCGAGCCAGTTTCAACAGCCAAACTGCTCCAAACGCGAACCGCAAGGCCTGACCTTCCGAAAGAACCTCATTGACTAGCTCTGTGTCGGTCAACATGGCCGTCGCATTTGCAGAGGAGGGAAGAGAGGTTTTGGCAGATGGGTTCAAGACCAATGCGACACTTTGGATTGGTCCGAACTGCTTGGGAAACATTCCTCTAACCGTCGTCGCCACAGAGTCTACAGAGAGCGCCTCGGACAACGTATTTTGTAACGTCTGCAGATAGGTTTGAAGATCAGACGTTTTAGGCGCCGAAATGCGTGCATCTCCGCGTACGAGGCTCTTATCGTGCTGGTATCGGCGAAAATGTGTAAAGTCCTTAATCAGCAAAATCTCATCATCCGTCAGACCATATTGTTCCATGGCCCATAAATCCACCATATCCCATTGGTCGTGTTTTGATTCCTTAATAGCTTGCTTGAACTCTGTGTACTTGTGGACTGACAGCCGGGTTGGTGGGCATGGTAGCGAAAGAATTTCGCCCAAATTAACCTTGCCACGTTCCACGCCCCAGTTAGCGCTGAGTAAATAGAGTAGATAGCCAACCACTGAGGAGTTTAGCAGTACCGCCAAACCTCTAAGAAAATCTTCATCGTCATTGGGCCCTGTGATACCAAAGAGAGAGTGCCCATAGTAATAGCTCTCCGCTGTATAAGCGGCTGGAACGCGACCTTCCGCTGTCTTTCCTCCGCCGACGAGCACCATAGGGCCTTGAAACTGCCGAATGTCCCTCCTCCACCGTGTAGCCTCACCGGGAATCTCCCGGACTTGGGACGAATCGATATGTAGGGCACTAAGGGCGGAGGCGTACAGGTAACCATGTGCGGGACGATTGGCCAGCTCTGGAGTTCGACCAGGAGCTCCCGGGCTTTGCGTATGAATACCCTCCCCTGCGGCCCATTGACGCTCGCTAACCTGATCCTTCAATTTGGGGAATCGATGACGGCAAGAGAGCAACACATGATACGGACGTAATGATCCCTGGCGTAACCCTTTCCAAAACGGCGGTTCTCTCCATTCGGTATCAATTGGTATGACGTACCGTTGTTTTGCGAAAAATTTTAACGAGATACTAGGATTGATGTTCGGTGCGACCTCGCTCACCAGGAATGTAGTCACCGGAGGCAAAGAGCGTTGCTTTGTGCTGGCGACCAGAACGACGCCGGGGGCTTTCGCCCGGGAGAATAACCCCTGCCGCAATGCCGTGAGATCGATGATCGTACGCGGACAAAGGGAGCGAGGCAACCAATCTTGAAATTCCCGGTATCCCTTGCGTTGGTTGTACAGCCACCCCGCTGGCAACACAAGGGCCAGAACTCCCTTAGCATCCAAGAGGTGTGCAGCGCGTTTGGTGAACTGGAGAGCAACGGACCACGAGTCATTTGGCCATTCCGGAGGATTGTTCCATGGGGGGTTACCAACTATGAGTTGAAAGGACGCACGCGACCATCCCGTAGCCGGCCCAAGAAAGTTACCAGCCCAAAAGTTTTGATTTAGTAATTTTGGAAACCGAAAGTCTTGGGTAATGACGGTCGATTCAAGAAAGTCTAACATGACTAGGCAACAACTCAAAATAGCCAACTGAATAGCGTCAGGATCGATGTCTATTCCGTAAATGTGAGATCGGACCAATGAGTGTAGTATGGCGGGCGATAGTGGTTCTTCAGGGTGACGATCAAGCCATACGTCAACGATCCGACGGAACGCGCTGGCTAGAAATGCCCCGGAACCGCAGGCGCCGTCAAGGACGGAAGGAAAACCTTCCTTATGTGGATCTGGGAGGGCTTTCCAAGCCGCATCAAGGACAGCATCAACAACCGCTCGTGGGGTGTAATAGGCACTCGTCTTAGCCGCATGTTGGGGGTCACGACCGACCAAAACTTCATATACGCTACTGAGCAATTCTGGAGGGATGCACGCAAAATCGTACGGCCAAAATGATAGTTGACCAGAGGCCAAGTCCTCACCCTCCAACCAACGTCGTAGCAACTGGAGATATGGCGGTTTTACCACGGCAGACTCGTGGTCTTCTATGTACAATATGTCGCCATTAAACAGATTGGCAAGCCGGCGATAATAGGTCCACACTGCTTCCGGACCCTGGCCCAACACTTTCAGGTACTCACCTTGCGGCAATACCAGTCGATCTTCCAGGTAGCGAATAAGCAACGACCTCAGAACTAGCCGATTAGCTACCGACCGTGGCAGATTCTGGTCTTGGAGGGCGTCCCGCAAGACCATAAGATTCTTTAGTAAAGCTTGGTCGACTCGTGTGTCAGGCAAAAACCAATTTTTCTCAACAGTGGTCTGACCTGATAGGAATGCCGACCGATGGAACGGAAGAATGCGTTCTCGATGGCGGGGCGCTAATGGGTTGTCTAATCGCAAGAGTTCCACGGCGTTAGAGTCGGGATCCGGTGGGCGAAAACAGTCAAAGAAATGTGCCGTATTATCGCTAACACCCACCAACAAGGCACCTTGATTGTAATTCCAAAGCTGTTGATGAAGATGGAACAATCCGTTCTCACCGGGATCTAGTGCAAAATAAACAGCCGGCCTGTTTTCGTGAAGATAAATGGCGGCCAATTGTGGGCTAAACCGATCGAGACGTTGCCGAAGATCTGAAGGGAGGCGGACGGGAGACCCCGGGCGCCATAACACCTCGGGGTGGGAGTAATCGGTAATCTGGATTAATTCATCAAGTAAAGACGACACACGGAGCGCCTCCCGTATGATGTAATAATAAAATAAGGACAGTGCTGACTAAGACCGGGAATGCGTGGTGGGCCTTGTGACGGCTTCCAGGATAGTCTTCGAATCGGCTCCAATGTCAAACGCCAGAAACCATAGCTGATCGGGACGTCGAACCAAACTGACCAATGTCTGGCCGCGCGTGACCAGAACCCCTCATCCCTACGAACGATCAGCATTATGGTTGCCCACGATTCCGACTGCCGCCTAAACGTTCGCCGACGTGACGCAGATTCTGTAGGTTAGCCCCGGCATCACGACACTTACGAATAACTCGTGGGATTACGAAATTCCGAAAGAAATACAGGCGAACATGATCCCCGCCTGAAGCCGAAGCAATTTCTGGAACCAGTAACCAGGTCTGTTCATAGTATCGCAGTTGGCGCGCTGATAGCCCCGTCAGTTGGCTGACTTGTGTGGCCGAGAATCTTATCGGGGCGTTTCGATTCATTAATGGTTCCCCCCGCCGTCGATGTCAACATTAGTGTAATTCGCTCCGTTTGGGCCAATTCCTGCTACTGCTAGTAAAGATCGCGTTAACCATGATAGGGCCGAGCGTTTACGCCCGCTCTTAGGGGAGAAAGGGTAAGGTGCTTGGTAAATATCGGGTGACGGATCCGACCAGAGGGGTGCAGCATTCTCCTTTCCGTACCAAAAAGGGGGATGAGTTTCGACCGTCGGAAACCCGCATACGGCTAGGGTTGCTCAGAACGCATCCCCCCGTACCAAAAACGAAGTCGTTTGCGGTACAGTTTCCTGTCCGACAGAGCGGACCCGCCGAAAAGTTTTAGCGTGCGCGATTGCCAACGTTTCCGGGCCCGTAGGACACGAAATTCCGACAACATTATCGCAGATTCTTCGGTCTAGGGGGCGAACCGTCCAGCGGTCGAAGTCAGCGGGGCGTGAAGGCGGGGAACCGGGGGTTAAGCAATCGGGGGGCTGCCCCGTCCCAATTATCAATTCGGTAGCGCCAAAACTTAGGCATGGGTGATGTTATTGTCATATTCCTTGAGTAACCGAGATGCTTCGCGTTGGATCTTTTAGATGCTCTCCGCAGGGGACTTTGGGTCAAGAAATTCAAGTAGACTTTGGTACGGCTTTTGTAATGTTTCGACTTTGAGGGTGGGGGCGGCTCTCATAACGATGTCAGGCTTTAAGAGGCGGATCAGTTCGTCATGTGTCCGCCTTAGAAACAAATCCAAAATTTTACATACATACTAAGATGGGTCAGGCAGTAGGGAGCAACCTCCACGCCCTAACAAAACGTAAGGGCGTGGAGGCGTTATTCAGTCCAAAAACGTCATGAGTTTTGAGGGTGTTTTCCAGTAAAACGT
>JAJZXX010000018.1 GCA_021806205.1 Bacillota bacterium
TTGGCAGGATCTCCGCGTGATCGTTCAGGGGTTTGTGGAGCTGACGGATTGGTGCCTGACCTCCCGCGCGTGGACCAAGGCACTCCATGAGCGACCCCGCAAGCGAAGACTCCAATTCAACTCGGGGGGCTTAATTTAGCGCATATGGGGTCAATCCCAGCGTTCGGTCACTACCTGGCGTTCGGTATAAAACCAGAAGGCGTCGGTGCCGGTTGCATGCAGATCGCCGTAAAAGGAATCCTTCCATCCCGCGAAGGGAAACCAGGCCACAGGCGCCGCGACCCCAATATTGATGCCGACCATGCCCGCTTGGACATGCGACCGAAAATAGCGGGCGGCCCCACCCGATTGCGTATACAACGTGGCGGTATTGCCGAATCGAGATCGATTCGCCAACTCCACCGCCTCCTCTAGCGTATCGACACGGATCACGCTGAGGACCGGCCCAAAAATTTCTTCCCGGGCAATGCGCATGGTTTCCTGGACTCCGTCAAACAAACTCGGTCCCAAAAAGTAGCCCGAATCGGGCACCCGGTGCTCACGTCCGTCATAGACGAGCCGAGCCCCTTCCGCCACCCCGAGTTTAATATAGTCGCGCACCCGGTCTCGATGCCGCTCCCGTATTAACGGGCCCATCTCCGATTCCGGATCTCGGCCGTCTCCTATTCTCATGGTGCGAATGCGCCGTGTCATGGCGTCGATTAACCGGTCTCCCGCATCTTTGACGGCCACAGCCACGGATCCGGCCAGGCACCGTTCCCCCGCCGACCCAAAGGCAGACCCGGCCAATCCTTCAAGGGTCCTGTCCCAGTTGGCGTCCGGCATCACCACATGAAAGTTCTTCGCTCCGCCGAGCGCTTGCACCCGTTTTTTGTGACGAGCCGCAGTTCGATACACATGTTCGGCCACCGGCTGCGATCCCACAAAAGAGACCGCCTTCACCTCGGGGTGCTGCAAGAGTGTATCAACCACTACCGAACCGCCATGGACGATATTGAGCACGCCAGGCGCCAGCCCGGCTTGCATCAGGAGTTCGTACAGCAAAAGCGCCGTAAGCGGCGTCCGCTCCGATGGTTTAAACACCATTGTGTTTCCCGAGACCAGCGCGGGCGGAATCATCCACAACGGGATCATAGCCGGGAAGTTAAACGGGGCAATCCCGGCCACCACCCCCAAGGGTACACGGGACAAAGACACATCAACCCCATGCGCCACTTGGTTTAAGAGTTCGCCCTTCAGCAATTGGGGGGCCCCCGCCGCTAATTCTACGACCTCAATCCCACGGCCCACCTCGTTGGCCGCGTCGGATGCAATCTTTCCGTGTTCTTGAGTCACTGATGCCTGAAGCTCGCCGCGATGACGTACCAGCAAATCGCGATATCGAAACATGATGCGGGCGCGTTCCAGAATTGGGGTGGCGGCCCAAGCGGGAAACGCGTCGTGCGCTGTTTGAACCGCCTGATCGACGGCTGCGCTGTCGTCCAGAGGTACTTCGGCGATCGCCGTGCCTAAGGCGGGATTATAGATCGCATCCCAGGTCGCCGCCTGGCCAGCCACGGCCCGCCCCCCAATATAGTGCGTCAATTTATTCGGCATCTGGATAGCCTCCTTAAACGTATTGAACGCGCGTCGGCGAAATCTCTTTCAGGTCGGGGTGGTCTTGGTATAGGGACTTCATCACCATCGCCAACGCGTCGAGCGCCTCCCGAATTTCCGATGTCGTAACCGTCAGAGCCGGGGCAATGCGAATCACGTTGCCATAGAGTCCACCCTTGCCGAGCAAGAGAGCATTCGCACGAGCTCGCTCCAAAATTTCTCCGGCTAAATCAGGCGCCGCTAATTTGCCGGACCGAACAACCTCGATGCCTTGCATAAGACCCTTGCCCCGCACGTCCCCCAAAACGGGGTATTGATCGGATAGCGATTCCAGCCCTTGTCGCAAGAGTCGTCCCTGGAGCCGTGCGTTGTCAGCAAGCCTTTCTTCCTCCATGACCTCTAGCGTGGCCAAAGCCGCGCGCATGGAGAGGGGATTGCCTCCAAATGTGGAGATGGTCGGACCACGGTAATGCCTGGCAACTGCGGGCGTCGCGATGGTCGCTCCAATGGGCAACCCGTTAGCCAGACCTTTTGCGAAGGTCATAATGTCGGGTGTCACACCGTAGTGGCTAATTCCAAACGGTTTGCCTGTACGCCCAAACCCGGTCTGGACTTCGTCGTCAATAAATAACGCGCCATATTGGCGAGCTATAGCGACAGTCTCTTGAAAAAATGCCGGTGGCGGCGTGATAAATCCGCCGACGCCTTGAATCGGTTCGGCAAGAAACGCGGCAATACGCCCGGATGTGCTGGTCTTGATAAACTCGCTAAGGTCCCGGGCACACTCCAGCCCACATCGATCAGGGGTTTTCCCAAACGGGCAACGGTAACAATAGGCGTTTTGTGCGTGACGAATGGGAAGACTCATTCCCGAACCGGCAAGCTTCCAATCGGCTTGTCCGGTCAACCCCATCCCCACCTGCGAGCGACCCGAATAGCTATGGCGCAAGGACACGATCTCTTGATTCCCCGTGGCCAACTGGGCCATGATAATGCCGGTCTCATTGGCTTCGGTGCCGCTGGTGGTAAAAAAGCTTTGTTCTAATTCCCCGGGGGTTAATTGCGCCAATCTCTCCGCCAAGGTCACCATAGGCTGGGTGATGTACAGGGTCGAGGTGTGCACCAACTGGTTGACTTGGTCGGATACCGCGGCTGCCACCTTGGGATGGGCATGGCCAATCGACACCGTCAATATACCCCCAAAAAAGTCGAGATAGCGGTGGCCGGAGTCATCCGTCACATAGCGCCCCTGGCCGGACGCAAGCACCAGAGGCTCGCGATAATAAGTCGTAATCGCCGGCGCCAAATATTGCTTTTGTTTATCCACCCACTCTGACATATCTAACCTCCTGGTATCCTTTGCCGCCATTGTAACCATCTTGAAGTTGCCGTGAAATCCATCACTCTGTACAATTTAGATATTGCATGAACGACATAGTGTATGGGGGTGTTTAATGACAACGGTCAGAGAGGTATTAGAACGCCCGCTCTTTCGTTCGGCCGAAGTACTGACCGGTCACGATGGGCTTCATCGCATCGTGCATTGGGTGCATGTGGGAGAAATTCCTGAGATAGGTCAGTATCTCAAAGGGCATGAATTGGTGCTCTCAACCGGAGTAGGTCTATCGACTAAAGCCGCTCGCCGCCAATTTATTGAAGGTCTCATTACCTCTGGCGCGGCAGGCTTGGTGGTGGAACTCGGGCAATATCTGGGACGGATTCCCGAAGACATGCTGATCCGTGCCAATCAGGCACACTTCCCTATTATCGTGTTTCACCAGCCGGTGCGTTTTTTGGAACTATCTCGAGAGATTGATGCCTGGGTCATTAGCCAGCACCACCAACTGCTCGAAGAGTTGGCGACCCTATCGTTGCATCTAAGACAGGCGCTCTTGAATACCGACGGGCCTCACCGCCTGTTGGAATTGCTCCACGCCCATCTAGACCGCCCTATCTATTATAGACTGCGACTGCCAGATCCGCATCCCATCGACCTGGCCTGGTCGGCACCGATTCCCGCAGTGGATACCGAACTGGCTGTGAATCCGACTCTAATGCACCGCACCATCCGTCAGACCGTAATGGTTTTTGGCCACGCCGTAGGGGATGTGTACGTGGACGTCGATGGGGACGCGATTAGTGAACACCTCTACTTAGCCTTGGACAATACCGTGGCCGCCCTCGCACAAGATTACATCCGTCAAGAAAGTCTGGATCGGACCCACCGTCGCGAAGATGCTGCCCTTCTAGATCATCTGCTGTTTGACCATCCCCCCAACCCTACTTTACTCCCGTGGTTTGTTAGTCGGTATCGTTTTAACCCCGGCATGGCCTTTCAAATTGTGGTGACCGATGCGCCACCGGATCCGAACACCAGGCCGACTGGTTACCAGGCCCACGAGCCCATAATGGTCAGCGACCTCAAGCGCGATGACGGCCACATTCTTCTACTCGTGGGTTGGCCAACATCGTTGGATCGCTTTGTGGATTCGTGGCTCATGCTTCGCCCCTGCCCCAGGCTGGGCATCTCCCAATATTACCGCGATCCTTTAATCATGCATCAAGCCCTCGTGGAAGCTCAGGAAGCTGCCCTCGTCGCTAAAATCAAAAAAACGGCCATCGTTTCCTACAGCCAAATGGGTCTATGGCGCTGGATTATCAAAACCCCGCACGAAACGCTCAGACGCACCCTAATACAGCCCGAACTCGGCGCACTGCTTTTGCGAGACGATAGTGAAAAGTTAATGGCCACCTTAGAGGCGCTTTTGGCCCACCAACACCAACGAAAGGCGGCCGGCGACATGTTGGGCATTCATCGCCAGACACTCTACGCCCGTCTTCACCAGCTTCAAGAAGTATTGGGATACGACTTCTTGGAGGCACCCCGAGCCCTAGCTTTGGGATCGGCCTTAATGGCCCACCAATACCTCAGGGCGATGGATCCTTCGGATGCGGACCCAACACAACCCTAACGCGAACGCCTGGCAAAATTGGGGGTTCAGGGAATGTAGCTTGCTCATCGGTAGGGCAGAGGTGATAACGATAAGTTGTTAACTTGCTTACGGAATACTATACATCTCTCTAACTTGTCTAAGTGGGCCTTCAGAGCATCGAGCCGCCCGGCCCCGCGCCCTTACGGCGCATTTGGTAACCGCATTTACGCCATAAGGCGAGTGAAGCCTTCGGACCTGGGCACACTAACAATCAGGAACGGAGGCTATGGTGGAGAAGAAACCCAACTCGCGCACCCTGTTGTCAAACGAAAGAACCTTTCTCTCGTGGCTTAGAACAGCCGTTTCACTCATGGCCTTTGGATTTGTGGTGTCCAAGTTCGACTTATTCCTGAATCTTCACCGGGTACACCGCCATGCCGCCTTTAACGAAACGTTTTTGGGCCTCGCCTGGGTTGGGTCCGGCATCGCCGTCATTGTCATGGCCACAGCGCATTTTCGTCGCAATCGTCGGCGCATCGAACAAGACGCCCTCCTGCCCACCTCTCCACTCCCACTCGGGTTGGCCATCATTTTAGGTCTTCTCGGCGTCCTAGTCTTTATCTATCTGATTCGGGTGGCCTAAGTACCATCCCCCACCTGGCCGCCTTCTTCTCACCAAACGGGCTCGCGGGAGTGACGCACCTGGTACGCCGTACCGGGGACCGTTCATTGGTTTGTGGAATAGTGAGACCGTTTACATTCGGACGGGATTTTGGCAATCATCCTGACAGATTATACCATTAACGAATGCCAGTTGACGATTTAGGCGGCCGATTCAAAGACTTGAAAGTTGAGCGTCAAGAGGGTCTTCAGTTTGGCTTGAGGGCGCCCGCTGGTCTGCGCTCAACAGTGGGTGATCGCTTGCTTAAACGGTTGAAAGTTTGGGTAATAGCGTTCAATCAGGGATAAGTTGGGAGAATACGTGGGGATCCACAGCACCGTGATCCCGAGGCGATCCGCCGCGGCCATGACATAGTGATTGCATTGATGTAGGGGTCATTGGTCACCGTGATCACCTCATGCGTCACGGCGTGTAACGCCCGCGAGTGCTGGCGGAGTGATCCCGGAAATCCCCGTCTCAACCCGTAAGGGTTGGGCGGAGAGAGAATTCATGGCCGTGTTCCAGTGGCCCCCCGCACAACCCTCGCACCACTGATCCCCGCCAGGGTTTTAGCGCCTTAAGATCAAGGCGGGTACGGGATCCTCTCACCCCGGCCGTAGTCCGGTATTGGACCGAGTGACAGAAAATCGCCTGTGGTCAGTAAACGGCCACCTGGCCATCCGCGCGAGGCTCTGTCGCACCGCACAATACCCCATCATCGCTACGCCATATAATCTCTCCACGCCCAAACAGCACTAGATTTTCTTCCACCTCCACCTCATGGCCCCGCTTCTTTAATGCCACTTGGATGCTCAGCGGCATGGTCGGTTCGACCGCGACTGCCTTGCCCCCCTTCCAATAAAAGCGCGGAGCATCCAAGGCGGCTTGGGGATTCATGTTCTCATCGAGTACCCGGGACAAGACCTGCACGTGTCCTTGCGGCTGCATAAAGCCGCCCATCACCCCAAAGGGTCCCACGGGCATGCCAGCCTTGGTGATAAAACCTGGAATAATGGTATGTAATGGTCGCTTGCCGGGCTCCAAGCGATTGGGATGACCATCCTCCAAGGTGAATAGTTCGCCCCGGTTTTGTAAAGCGATCCCGGTACCGGGTACTACTAGTCCCGAGCCAAAACCCCGAAAATTGCTCTGGATAAAAGAGACCATGTTGCCTTCACCGTCAGCCGTCGCCAAATAGACAGTTCCCCCGGAAAGTGGCTGGCCGGGCTTATGAACGCTGGCGGTGGGCCCGATCAGAGATCGTCGCTTGCGGGCATAGGATTCCGTCAAGAAATCTTCAGCCCCTAGATGCATACTCTTGGGATCACCGACATGTGCACCCAAATCGGAAAATCCTAGCTTCAAGGCCTCAATCTGGTAGTGCACCCGCTCTTCCTCGGTAGTAGGGTGAAGACCCTCTAACAGCTGCAGAGCTATCAAGGCAACCAGACCCTGCCCATTTGGAGGAAGTTCCCAGACGTCGTAATCGCGAAATGACACCGCCAAAGGGTCCACCCATTCTGGCTGAAATCCCCGGAGATCGTCGATCGCCAAAACACCCCCGGTGTCATTCGAGAATTTCACCATTGACTCAGCCAGCGGTCCGCGATAAAAAGCTGCCGCGTCGCTGCGGCCAATCTCTTGCAGGGTGTTGGCGTGATCAGGCGAGCGCCATATCTCGCCCGGCGCTGGAGCACGATTGTGGGGTGCAAACGTGTGAAACCAATCGCGAAAACAATCCTCTGTCAAAACCTCGCGATACCGTTGCACACTGTAAGACCAGCCTGTGGCCACCGTAGGAGATACCGGATAACCAAAACGAGCCAGATCCACCGCCGACTGAAGCGTTTGACTCATCGACAAGCGACCAAAGCGCGAGGAGAGCGCTTGCCACGCAGCGGGTGCACCGGGTACGGTTACGGCTGGCCATCCGTAAGACGGGATGGCATCCCATCCTCTTTCTTTGACCCACCCGACCGTCAATCCCCGAGGCGCTGGCCCGCTAGAATTTAGTCCATAGAGCCGGTTATTTGTCCATACAATAGCAAAAGCATCCGAACCGATACCGTTTGAGGTAGGCTCGACCACAGTTAAGGCCGCCGCTGCCGCGACGGCCGCGTCAATAGCATTTCCCCCCTGCTCTATCGCCCTCAATCCCGCTTGGGCGGCTAATGGCTGGCTGGTAGCCACCATCCCGTGCCGCCCATACACCACCGTTCGGCGGGATCCATAGGAATACACATCGGCATTGACGTTCAAATCACTCATTTTGTCGTCTCTTTTCGTCGAAGAATTCGTTCAGGTCGGTGGCCTGCTACACCTGATTCGGATCGAAGATGTCACGAATCCCACCCCCAAACGTATTGAAACCTAACACCGCTAAAAAGATGGCCGCACCCGGAAATAGCGACATCCACGGGGCGTTGGTGAGATATTGCGATCCCGTCTGCAGCATCTCGCCCCAGTTTGGGGTCGGCGGCGGTGGGCCCAGCCCTAAAAACGACAGGCTAGCCACATTTAATAGGGCGCCGCCAATACTGAGTGTCGCCACGGCGATAATAGGCGTGGCCGCATTCACCAGGATGTGGCGGAACATGACTCGAAGCGACGATGCCCCAAGGCATTGCGACGCCCCCACATAAGGTCGGCTTTTGACCTCGAGCACTTGCCCTCGCGTCACCCGGGCAAACTGCGAGATGGTCACCACCCCCAGAGCTAAAATGGCATGGAACAGCGATGGACCTAAGACCCACGCCAAAGCGATGGCCAGTACCAAGCCGGGGAACGCCAGGCCCGCATCGGTCAACCGCATAATCGCATCGTCAACCAAGCCGCCATAATACCCAGAGACTAACCCTAACGGCACGCCTACCACAAGACCCAATACCACAATCAGCACGGCCGATAGCAGGCTGCCTCGGGCTCCGTAACTAATTCTGGATAAGACATCTCGGCCGAGGTCATCCGTTCCTGAGAGATGGTGGGCAGACGGCGCCTGAAAAGCTATTGAAAAATTGGTGGCATCCGGTTTGTACGGCGCAATAACGGGGGCGGCCAGGGCTACCACGATAAACAGGATAACAAGTAAAAGCCCCCCGACCGCGAGCCGGTTTTTGATAAACCGCCGCCAAGCCCGGCGCTGTACCACAGGGCTCTCTCCGGGTGTTTCCACCCCGACTTCTGATATTGTCAAGGCCACCGTTCGTCGCGTCCTCCTCCGTCATCTGTCGACTCAACATCGCGTCGAGTTAATTGTACCGAATCCGCGGATCCAGCCAGGCATGGCATAAGTCCACCACCAAGTTGGCCAGCAACACTACCAGGGCCATGAAAAGAACAGAACCCTGCAATACCATATAATCGCGGTCAGAAATGGCGCCTACCACTAATTGCCCCATCCCAGGCAGGGAGAAAATTTCTTCCGTAATCACCACACCCCCAGAAGGAACCCCACCTGCAAGCCCACCACGGTCACCACCGGAATTAAGGCATTTTTTAGCATCACCACGGTCCATTTCCGCAACCCTTTGGCACGGGGAACCTGGATGTAGAGCGCATGCAACGCTTCGAGAAGTTCGCCCCGCAACACCCGGGATGTTGTCGCCACTAGCGGCAAACTCAGCACTACCACAGGCAAAATCAAATGCGCCAGGTTTTGCCCGATACCTTGACTTAACGGGACCCATCCAATCGAAGGCAGCCATCGCAAGGACACCGCAAACACATAAATCAACAGGAGTGCCAACCAAAAATTAGGGACAGCCGACCCGACTAGAGCCAACACGCGGGAGATGCTGTCCATCCAGGTGTTAGCTCGATAGGCCGCCATAATCCCCATCGGCAAGGCGATGGCCAGTGATAAGGCCAGCGCCAGTACCGTTGGCAATCTTCCAGCGTGTCACCAAGTTCGGCTGGATCTTCATATTGGGTGACAGTTTTAACAGCGGCTCAAAGATGTTGATGTAGACCTGTCGGTCGATTAATGCCGGCGACAAGGCCGGGTTCAAGGTCACAAAAGCCCCGAATCGATGCCAACATTTAACGTGCCGCCATAACGCACTTTATTGCTTTTATGGACGGCAGCCGTATGCGTGGCGGCGGATACACCCGGTCCCCCCAAGGTGCCTATTCATTACCCACATCTTTGAGCGAAATGGAGCGCCCTGTAATTCGTTGATTCTCATACGAACTTAAGCAATCTCATTGAAAATATTTTTTTGTTCCTGCAGCCTTTCTCAAAGGAATTTGCGA
>JAJZXX010000045.1 GCA_021806205.1 Bacillota bacterium
CAGAGCGGTCGGTATGCCCAGGTCGACGCGACCTTGGCACGCTGGCAGGATCGCAACCACACTCCCATGGTGCTGGCCATGACCCACGAAGAAGCGGCGGTCGACACCATCCGCCATTTCGTCTCTTCATATCGCCAACTCCCCATCATTGTGTACCAAATTCAAACCAAATTTCGAGATGAGATCAGGCCCAGGGGCGGGCTCGTGCGCTTGCGGGAATTCGTCATGAAGGATGCCTACAGCTTTCACGCCGACCAGGCGAACCTGGACCAGTTTTACGCGCAAATGATTACGGCTTACGAACGATTTTACACGCGAACCGGGGTGCCCATCCTCACCGTCGAAGCAGACACCGGGATGATGGGAGGCGGGGTCTCCCATGAGTTTATGCTGCTTACCGAGGGTGGCGAGGATACCCTCATCCGATGTTCAGCATGTACTTATGCCGCCAACCGCGAAGTGGCCATTTCCGCACCGTCGGCCATCGCCCCCGGGACATCTCCCGATTGGAGCTTCTGGACGGGTTCGAACGGCAATCCGATCGCGGTCGGAGTCCCTCCGGGTACCGACGTGAGTTCCGTCAAGGTCGCACGGGCGGTAGGCATTCTCGATGCCTGGGAAATCGATTCGAACGAGCAACAGCCGGCCAGAGGGCCCGATGAATCGGACGAGAACCTCCGGGTGGTGTTAGACGCACGTCTTGTGGACACAGTCCTACACTCCGCGACCCCCATTCGGGCGGACGTCAGCGCCGTTCATGCGGGGGCGCCCTGCGCCCGGTGCAGTGCGCCGCTAGAGGCGGTTCGTGGCATTGAAGTCGGTAATACCTTTCAACTAGGAACCTACTACACCGTTCCGATGGAGGCCTTATTCACCACACGGGATGGTCATCGGCGACCGTTCCTCATGGGCTGTTACGGTATTGGCCTGAGCCGCATGCTGGCCGCCGTCATTGAAGCCAATTATGACGAGCGCGGCATCGTGTGGCCTCCGTCGGTGGCACCGTATCCTCTGCACCTGGTGACGGTCGGAGTCGATCCAGCCGTCACTGATGCGGCAGAACGGCTGTATGCGGCGCTGGGGCCGGAGCAGGTCTTCTTTGATGACCGGGACGTCCCCGCTGGGGTGAAGTTTCACGACGCCGATCTGCTTGGTCTACCGCACCGGCTTACGCTCAGCCCCAAGACGTTGGCAATTCAGAGCGTCGAATGGAAAAACCGAAAAACGGGCGAATCAGGCCTTGTGACTTTGAATACACTCGGTCAGTGGCTGGAGAAAATTGGCTCGTAACGGGTAAGACAGATCCGTTTGGTGCCGATTCCCGACAGATAGTGATTACCCACAAAGGCAACTGACCTGGGGCGGCCCAGTCAGGCGTTTCAAGCGGTAGCCGGTCGCTCGAACCCGGGGTGCCAATCGACAGCGGATCCTGGCGGCAATTGATTCGCCTCTCACAACGGTGGGCTATAGGATTGCCACCAACTATGAAGTTTTTATCCCGTTATAAGCGGAACGACCCGATCATCAGAATCGGGTGTGGCAACAATTGACTATGGACAAGCCCTTACGCATGGCTGACCGCCGCCTGTAATCCGAAAGGCTGCCCACAATGTTGGGGGCAGCCTCTGGAGTTCTTTGTTAAGGTTATTGCACCATGTTAACGAGCGTTGTATCCAACGTCTGGGCTATCGTGATGACCTTGGAATTCGCTTGGTAGCCTTCTTGGGCCACAATCATTTTGACGAACTGGTTCGCCAGGCTCACATTGGAGCCTTCCAATTGGCCGGCTGCAATGGTGCCTAACTGGCCGGTGGATGCCGTACCCACCAAGGGAATTCCCGAGTTGGGCGATTGTTGCCAAAGGTTGCTCCCGGCGTTTAACAACCCGCCAGGATTCGCAAAATTGGCTAGTGCCACTTGGCCCAACACCTTGGTGCCGCCATTGGAGAAACTTCCGGTCAAGGTGCCATTGGACCCAATCGTAAAGTTCTGCAATGTGCCCGCCGAATTACCGTTGGCTGTTGCGGTCATTTGTGTCGTCATGGCGTAATCTGTCAGATTCGCGAAATCGGCGGAAGACAAGGCAAAACTAATCGGCGCCGACCCATCATTCGGCGTGATGCTGATCGACCCTGATGACGTATAGGTCGGCGGAGTACTGGAACAATTCAGGGTGCCAATTTGAGTCGAACCCGAGGATGGTGTGGATGTCGACGAACCGGGCAATTTGTAGCTATAGCCAACATTCCAGGAGGTCCCGCCACCACTCGAATTGGTGTTGGTAAAGGTAATCGTCACGGGGATCTGATTTCCCTGGGAGTCATAGACGGTCACCGGAATAGAATCGGTTACGTCCTGGCTATTGAGATTGCCGCTAAAGGTAATGTTCGTGCTAGCCGTTGCCGGATCGGTTTGGTTGGGCGGCACCGACAGCGGTGTCATGTTAGTGGCCGTCTGCGACTTATTCGCAATCGTGGTCGGAGACCACCCCAACACCCGGTTTCCATTCGGGTCGACGAGATTGCCATTGGCATCCATGCTGAAATTACCGGCCCTGGTATAAGCCTGGCCACCCGACGGTGTCTGAACAATAAAATAGCCGTTGCCCTGAATGGCCAGATTGGTGTTGATTCCCGTCGACTCAAGCGTGCCTTCGTTGGTGTTGATTTGCACGCCCGCCACGTTCACGGCTCCCCCCGCCGCTTGTTGCACAGGGTTGATGCCGCCCAGCGCGGCCGTCGGTGCTGAAGCCCCGGACAGGGTTTGCTGCATCGCTTGCTGAAACGTCATCGAACTCGATTTATATCCGACCGTATTAACATTGGCGATATTCTCGCCGACCACGCCTAGCAAGCTTTGACTGGCGTTTAGTCCGGATATCGCCGCATACATCGGATCAGACATACTGAACTCTCCTCCCGTTAATCGCTCTTTTGGATGAGACTCCAGTGGACTGCCGTCTGTCCCCCGTCTGTCGGTCGGGGGGACGAAGCTCCCTCATTCGAGGTCCGGCCTACCAAGACCAGCGCGTCCACTTGGGAAATCACTTGCATCGGTTGTTCTTGATTCTTGGCCACCGTGGTGATGACTGTGTTACTCCTAGGTGCCACAATGAAAATTCCCGGTTCCATCACCACCGCCGCCTTATGAGCTCCCGCCGACTTCGCTTGCCCCATGGCTTCATGCAAAAGGTTGATTTCCTCTTTGGACAGCTGAATCTGCCGTTCTTGCATGCGCTGTTCGGCGTGGCGGCTAAATGTGACGCGTTCCTTGACTAGCCCCTTAAAGTCGACAGAGGTCGATTGGCTTACACCGGTTGTCGATGCCGGACGCCGGGTGCCCGCAGGGTTAATTCCTTCAATCGGTGGCGTCACGACCCCGTTCCCGAGGTTGATGCTGACGAGGACGATGAGGGCTCGGTAACCTGGGTTATTTCACTAGGCTTCACCGTTCCGAGACCCGCCACTTCAAAGGTAATACCACTAGACGTGGAGGACACCCCAGTCACCTGTCCACTTTTTCCCGTCGACGTCGTTATCGTCTTGCCAATCAATTGGCTTGCGCTCACAATCGACCCGCTGCCTTGAACTGCAGCAAGAATTTGGTTGAGGGTCGATGTCTGTTTGGTCACCGCAGACAGTTGTGAGAACTGTGCCAGCTCAGCGACAAACTGGGTGTTATTCATCGGTTGCAACGGATTCTGATACTTCAGTTCCGCCGACAATAGCGTTAAAAACGCCGATTCTCCCAGTTGGGATGCGGGATTAGTCGATCCGCTCGTTCCACTGGTGGTACTGCTGACTCCGCCCGTTAAGCTTCCTAACCCGCTCAATGGATTTACACTCACAATACTTCCTCCTCTCTTTAAGCACGATAGTCCAGCATGGTGAGGGAACCACCGTCCGCGCCTCTAGGGGCCATGGCCACCGATCGGTCCGCAGTGCCGTAGGCCTGCGGGGTGTGACCGCCTTCTTGTGACTGTCGGAACCCCTGAGATAGTTCGCCTCCATGACTGGGGCCACCGTGACTCGCCAACGTAAACTGTAGCGTAGAAACACCTTCGGGAAGATGCACGGCATTTTGCGGCAAGGCCGTAGGGCTCGTGTTGACAAGCCCCATGAGATTCTCATGCACCGTCAAGTTAGCCTGCAGCCGCGATCCCTCTTGAATTAGCTCCATTTTCATGGGCGGCCCCATGAAAAGCGGTGGCCGGATTGTCCAGGTCGACTCCTGTATTCCGCCAGCATTGCGAATTTGCGCTGGCGCGATGGTCCATCCCTGAGGACCCGTGCCTGAGGTCTCGACGGACCTAGACTGGACCGCAAGAGGCGTCGTCATCCCTCCTTTGGCACTACCCCTTGGAACCGCAGGTCCAGCGACTCCCCAGGAAGGTCCTTCCGGCTGGGATTTTGCAGCGCTGGTCGGCTGTGTTTTCACGCGCCCCTTCGGAACGCTCTTGGGGGGACTGTGCACCAAAGCACGCGATATCAGCTTCGCCTTGACCTTAAGAGATGCCGATCCGTTGAGCCGACGCAAACCCCCTTTAAGCTCGGGGGCGCTAGTCACGGGTGCTTTTCTTAGCGCTAGCGACGCTTTCGCCATCCCTGTAAGGCCTACCTTCCTCGAGGCGGATTGACTTGGCGTCAGTCCAGGCTTCAACACTTTAGTTTTCCCTTGTACCGACACTTTGGACACCAATCGCGTACTCTGTTGCACGGCAACCGGCTCTTTTGTGGTAACCTGAGGCCGATTTCCAGTGTGATTGAGATTGGACCCTTGAACACCAGCGCCTTTGACATGGACTGATGTGCCAGGTGCCCCAGTCGGTGCAGTCTGATACCGTTTTAAAGCCACATAGCCTTTGGCGGGGCGATTAAACTGCCCGGTTACGGACAATGGGCCCGCATGGGTGCCAACCCGAGACCGCCGTTTAGGTTGCGTCTGGCGCAGGATAGATCGCGTCTTAGATTCGACAGGCTTTTTCGACAAGCGTCCGGGCAAAGGATCACCCTTCTTGGCGGGGTTTGCGCGCGCGGGCGCCCCCGGATTACCCGGACTTCTCTTGTGCGACGACCGGGAAAGCGTCCCATGAAACGTGACATGGTTTGAGCGAGGCGCCACAGACGGAGCCTTCGACGCCGTAGCCGTCAAGTTCTTGGCGGTCAGTCCGCTTTCCGGCATTTTTAACCCTATCACTTGCTATTCACCTCCTTTCCTGCCATTAGCCCTATCTTTTGAGGGTTGAACACTTACACCGCCATCACCTCCTTTGTTACTGGCGTTAGTGGCCCGCATACGCGCATGCAGTTGACGCACATATTGATCTAAAAAACGCCGATCTTGTGTGTTAATCGTCGTAAATTGCACACCCGTCTCCCAGCTTTCTCTTCCACGGACTTCTCTGGGCTTGGCGGATACCCGCACTACCTTTGCCACCATCTCAATTCCGCGATTTTCCACCCGCACACAGAGTCTCAAATCCAACCCGGCCCAAAGCTTGACCGCACTCGGAAACCGGAGCCCGGTCGACGAGATATCCTGAGTGGTCGTCACCAACAATTCGGAATCAGGTCGTGCTAGCCCATATTCTATGGGCAAGCCAATCTTAACCCGAAAGTTCTTGCGAAACTCGATCACCCGGGGGGATCCTTCCAGTTTAACGACCATAATCGGAATGGGATCCAACACATCGATAACCGTCGCAAATTGCTGAAGTAATGTGTCATCGTCTGCCCACCGCAAGGGAATTTTTCGGCCGGGCAATGGGGTGAGTTCGACCTCCATATCGCGTAGCGCATCAATATAGATCTCGTGGCGCATGACGCGAATGACGCGGCTCGGTACGGTACGATTGGCAAATATAATTTGAATAACTTGATTCGCCTCTAGAGCCAATGCTGCTGTACCTCCCTGGCCGCCTTCTGCGCAGCCCCATATTGCGCCATCGCCCGCTCATGACGCCGACCCAAAGCCCGTTGGCCTTCTCGCTGTCGGCGCGCCAATACTTCGTTTAAAATTTCCTGTCGGTGCAACAACTGTAATAGCATGAGTCGACATTCTAATATTCGCGTTTCGACAACAAAATCCTTTTCTTCCAACTTCTTCAGTTCCCGATCCGCTTTCTCGCCATATTGCAGCCAATCGGCAATTTCCGACGCTGACAAGGTATTTTTGGCCGTCCTGAGATGATTGAACCAATAAATACGGCTTTTCTCAATCGATTCTTTTTCAAATAACAAGTCCGCCAGAACCTTGGACTGCTGGTCCACCTCTTGACCCAAAAGATGCAACAATGTCGTAATCATGCGCGGTCCAAGTCCGGTTCCGCATCCAAAATCATGTTGAGTGCCTCTAGCGCCGTGTCCGATGCGTCAAACGCATCAATGGCTTGAATAAGCCAGTCGTCTAAGACCCGTTCTACTCGTAAACAGGCATCGAGAACAGGATCGGTGCCGGGGTGATAGGCGCCCAGTGCGACCAAATCGGCATTCTTTTCAAGCAAGGACAATACCCGTCGAACCTTTTGCGCCATCAATTGATGTTCGCGGGACACTACCTCCGGCATCACCCGCGACAGACTTTTTAACACATCGATGGCAGGAAAATGATTGCGTTCGGCCAAATGTCTCGAGAGATATAAGTTCCCGTCTAAAATTCCCCGCACCGCATCGCCAATGGGATCGGTGGGGTCGTCGCCATCGAGCAGCACGGTAAAGAGCCCCGTAATGGTGCCTGGCCCAACGCGCCCAGCCCTCTCCAGGATTCGAGGCAGCAAGTGAAACACTGACGGCGTATACCCACGCACTGCGGCAATTTCTCCGCTTTCTAGGCCCACCTCGCTTTGTGCCAAGGCGACTCGCGTGAGGGAGTCCACGACTAACATGACATCAAGTCCCATCGCCCGAAATGATTCCGCCACGCGAAACGTGGTGTCCATGGCTCTTAGGCGCAGGATGGCAGGACTATCCGACGTGGCCGCAATCACCGCCGTGCGGGACAGTGCGGCTGGAGCCAGTTGGTGATAGAAATCGGAGATTTCACGCCCGCGTTCACCGATGAGTCCCACCACCGCAACGTCCGCGGTGGTCCCTTCCAGCATTTGTTGCAATAGAGTGGTCTTACCCACCCCAGCCCCGGAAAAAATGCCTACGCGTTGACCCCGACCTAATGTGAGCAGTCCGTCAATCGCGCGAATCCCCGTCCACAGCGGCGCATCGATAGGTTTTCGACTTAACGGTTCTATGGGCTCTGGCGTGATTTCTACCCGTTTGGACCATACCGGCGGTTTACCATCCATGGGCGACCCGGTGCCATCCACCACTCGTCCCAAAAGCCCTCGACCTACCGGCACCGTCAGACGGCGACCGCTCGACACAACCCGCATTCCCTGACGAATCCCCGTCAACTCGCCATAGGGCGTTAACAATAGCCGACCATGCGGTAAAAATCCACTCACTTCTAACGTCATCAAGCGCTGACCGATTCCGGGCAAGCCGTAGGCCACTCCCTTGGTCCCAGTACCGCCAGAGGACACCTGATCCACCAGCCATAAAATTTCTCCGATGGCTGCATGGGGTCCTTGACTAATCACTGACAGACCTCGCACGGACTCGATCGTCCCGTACCGCCAAAACCTCCGATTTCCGGGAAGACTGGCAATGCGAGTGGCTTCAATCATCCCAAAACCTCCTGCAACAGCGCCTGCAGAGATAGTAGGGGCCCTCCCAGGACACCGTCCAACTCACTTTCCGCCCGCATCATCCCGGATGCTAACGAATCGTCCACGGCCACGGCCAGAGATCGCACGGAATCTTGCAGCACCTCCTCGAGCGCACGGAGCCGGGGTCCCCAGGAGGGGTCCAAAAACACCGCCACCTTCTCCCCGTCAACGCTCCCGGCCAACTCTTCAATATAGACTTTAATCACATCTAGGCGCTCCAACTTCAGTTGCGTAAACACGGCCATGCTAAGCGCGGCCGCTAGTGCTAGGGTGGATTCGTCATTCAGACGTGAAAGATATTCGCGACTTTGTTGCAATAGTGTTAGAGGGCCCTCAATGCTTTGTCGCAGTTGATCCCAAGACGCCCGGGCTTCTTGGCGCCCCGCTTCATGCCCAGCTTCGTAACCCTGGCGATAGCCTTCATCGCGCGCTGCCTTTAAAAGTGCCCCCGCGTCCATCTCCGCTTGTTCAATAATGGCACGCGCTTCCCGCTTGGCGCGATCCACCACTTCCCCAAAAGCGGTTTCCACTTCGGGAGCCATCTCAATCGACTCCTCGAAGATGGGTACTTCCACTGCAATCCGTTGGCGCCCCAGCATCTGCTGATCCGCCTTAATCACCTTAGAGGATGAAGTCATCCTTCTCCCCCCGCGAAATAATAATTTCGCCCGCGTCCTCTAGCTGGCGAATGATGCTGACGATCTCACGCTGCGCTTGCTCCACGTCGCGAATGCGCACCGGGCCCAACACGTCCATATCGTCGCGCAAAAGTTCGGCCGCCTTTTGAGATAAGTTCTTCATGAGTCGTTCCGCGACATCGGAGGCCGCCCCCTTCATGGCCAATGCCAACGTCTTGTTATCGACCCGCCTGAGTACTTTTTGAATAGCACGATCATCGAGCTGAACAATATTTTCAAAAACAAACATCCGGTTGCGAATATTTTCCGCTAGCTCCGGATTTTGCTCGTCCAACGCCGACATGATCTGCCGTTCGGCTGCCCGTTCGGTGTTGTTTAAGATGGGAACGATAACATTCAGTCCCCCGGTACCGCCACTCGATTCATCGGCCGCCAAGTCAGACAACTTTTGTTCAATCAAGCCCTCAATTTCCTTTATCACTTCCGGTGCCGGACGTCCCATCAACGCAATGCGCCGGGCCACCTCGGTCTGTAAGTCAGAAGGCAGCGCAGACAAGACAGCAGCAGACTGGGCCGGTTCCGTATACGACAAGATCACAGCAATCGTTTGCGGATGCTCGTCTTGCACTAACACGCTGATTTGTGAGGCATCCGCCTTGCGTAAGATCTCAAAGGGACGCTTTTGCAAGAAGTTGCGCAGACGATGCATAATCTCTCCGGCCCGCTGATCATCGAAGGCACGTTCTAACATTTCTTTGGCCAGATCGGCACCGCCTTCCGCAATTTGCCGATCCGCCTGGGAAAGATGATAGAACTCGTTAAGAACCTCCTCCTGTAATGCAGGCTCAACGCGCTTTAACTTCGCGATTTCGACGGTAATCGCCTCGACCTCAGACCGCCCCATATAACGGAGAATCCCAGCAGCTTCTTCCGCCCCCATACTCAACAACAAAACCGCCGCCTTACGGGCTCCCCCCACCTTTTCCATTTAGGAGTTTTCCTCGTCCATCCACGCCTTCAACAGCCGCGCCGCCGTTTCCGGGTCGTTTTTGGCCATATCATCCAGCCGTTGCCGGGCCGCATCGGATATGGTCGGTTCTTTGGCCGCTCTCATCTCGTTGAGAAGATCGGCCACGGACATCGGCTCTTGAAAATCCACACCGGCCCCCACCGCCGTAGGCAAGGTAACCGATTGCGGAACTTCAGCCGCCTTGGGCCGGTTTTTGATAGTCCGGCGAATCATGAGGAAGAGAACTATTAAAACCACCAAGGCCACCAAGGCCGCTACACCTTGACGAATGGTCTGGGACCTTTGGGACTTTTGCATGCTGGCCAGCGCTTGATTGACCGCCGTGCGATTAAACGGCATGCCTACCACACTCAGTTGATCCCCGGCCTTAAAATTCACGCCAGCCGCATTGGCCACCATACTTTTCAGCGATTTAGCTTCGGCGGCCGTAATCTTCTTATTCACCACCACCGCCACCGTCAGCCGTTGGACTTGTCCGGCTGGCACGGTTTGAACGGTCTTGGTGCTATTCACATCATACCTAGTAATGGTAGTCTTACTCGTGGCGGTATTGGTGCCGCTAGCCGATGTCGTCGTGGTCACGCCAGGTGTATTACCCGCCGTGCCAACCGGTGTGGATGGGGGCTGAGAACCGCTGCTGGCGCTGGTTTGGACCTGTTGCTGAGCCAGGACGCCTTTCCCATATTGCGTGGAATGGACCGTGGAATGATTAAAATTCAAAATCGCACTGACCTGTACCACCGCGTTACCAGGCCCTAACACCTGAGTTAACATATTTTGGACATTACTGCGGATCGCCGAAGCCACAGAGTTTTCGGCGGCAAGCTCGGATTGCGACACCCCCGACACGCCTTGCGCTTGAGTATTGGACAACACGCCCGCCGAGAGGACGAGACCACTTTGGTCCACCACCGACACGCCTTTCGGGGCCAGACCCGATACGGAATGGGCTACCAAGTTCATGACACCGCGGACCTGTCCTGCCGAAAGGCTGGACCCAGGGGTTAAGTCGACAAACACCGAGGCACTGGCCTGGGCGGTAGTCTCCCCGAATAATCCAGGCGCGGGCTGGTTAATCAAGACGCGGCTCGATCGTACCCCGTTAATGCTATTAATCGTGGATTCGAGTGTGGCTTCCAGGGTCGCTAACTGGGTCGCCTGAATTTGTTGATTGCTCTCACCGATGCTAAAGCTAAGAGAAGACGGCAGTCCGACATTTGAAGACGGAATGTTTTGATCCGCTAAGGTGACGCGATCTTGATTGACATCTTTTTTGGGCACTTCAATCGTACTGCCGCCATTGGCCAATTGATAGGGTGTCTTTAACGTGTTAAGTTCGGCCGTAATCTGGCCTGCTGTTCTCGGGTTCAGATTGGTATAAAGGGGTTGCCAATTCGGGCTCGTCACAAAGGCCCATCCCGCAATGACGACGGCCAGCGTTAACGCCACTAGTCCACCCAATCGCAGCCGCTTGGAGGAAGACTGACCGCTCCACCATTGACGCAAGCGCGACACCCATTGCTGAGTTTGCTCGTTCACCCTGATCGCTTCCCCTTTGAGAACCTTATATCGGCATGTTCATAATGTTTTGATAGGCGGTGACGGCCTGGCTCTGCATGGCCGTAGCCACGTCGAGTTGAGATTGTGCTTGCGTCATGGCCACCATGGCCTGGGTGACACTGACATTTCCCACCATGGCCTGGCGTATGGTTGCATTAGCGTTCGTCTGACCTTGCTCCAGCCCTTGGATGGCTTGTCCGACCAGGGCGCCAAAGTTATTAGGAAGACTGGACTGGTTCGCCCCATGCGACAGTGTCACCGGTGGCAAGAGGGTGATCGGCAACGTACTCATCTTACGACCCTATCGTCAAGGCCTTGACATCCATGGCCTTGGCGGAATTGAAGGCACTGACATTAGCCTGATAGGCTTGAGACGCCTCGATCATGTCGACCATCTGGGTTTGCAGATTAACGTTGGGATAAAGCACGTTCCCTTGTGCGTTGGCCTTGGGACTAGTGGGATCGTAAACCACGTTAAAGGGACTCTGGCTCTGGTAGATCCCGTTAATAATCACGCCCTGCCCAACCCCCTGGTTAGGTCCCGAGCTAGCACTGGGAGCCGACTGAAACACTGCATATTCACTCCGATACGGGGTGTTCTGCGGTGTTACGGTCGTGTCGGCATTAGCTAGATTATTAGCAACCAAGGAGAGTCGCAGCGACTCCGCTACCAGTCCTGTAGAAGCAATATTGATCCCGTCGAACATTATTGAGCCTTCCCTTCCGTCACAATCTTGATCTCCGTGACCTGTTGGTTATAAGCTTGCACAGCCGTCTCATAAAGGAGCTGGGATTTCGCCAAACGAGCCATCTGGCCGGTCATGGATACACTATTGCCGTTGTTGGTCACCGATCCAGGGGTTGTCACCACTGAACCCGTCACCTGCATTACGGCCGCAGGCCCTTGCCTTAACGCATTTTGAAGCTGATTTTGAAAAGACAGGTTTTGCGCCTTGAATCCCGGCGTGTCATAATTGGCCAAATCATTGGTAATGTAGAGTTCCTGCTGCCGACTCAAGTTCATGGTAGCGACAATCGTTGCATCAGTCGTGTTATTGAGCAATCCCATGCCCACCCCGATCCCTCCTGACTTTATGGTCCGTTGCCAATCGCTACTTGAGCCACGCTATTGCGCAACACCAAAATATTCACGCGCCGATTCTCGGAGCGGCCCACGGCGGTGCGATTAGTGGCCACTGGGTGATACCGGCCAAATCCCGATAAAGAGAGGCGCTGGGGATTTATATGGGGAACCCGGCTTAACACATAGACCACATTGGCCGCCCGCATTGCCGACAACTGCCAATTGCTCGGATATAAGGCCGTGCGAATAGGCGTCGAATCGGTATAACCGACCACTTCCACATCATTCGGCACCGACGCCAGCGCGCCTCCTACGCGATCGAGCAGTATCACCGCACCCGGCGACAGGCGCGCGGAGCCCGACGCAAATAACGTGCTCGCGCTCAGACTGACTTCGACCCCACGGGCATTACTATGGACCGAAACCTCCTGAGTCAGGCCTACGCTACGAATGGCGGACTGGATCCGATTCTGTAAGTGGCTCAACGACTGCAACTGTTGTTTTTGGGCTGCAAGCGTACTGATCCCGCTGTTTTGGGTAATAACCGAGGGACCAAGGCCTTGCCCTACAATGCTTTTGGAATCAAACTGATTAGCCAAAGCCTGCGCCACCAAAGAAAACTTTATTTGCTGGGTCCGGTTAATGGCATAAAGGATAATGAAAAAAGCCAACAACAACGTGATCAGATCGGCATAGGTGATAAGCCACCGCATCATGCCTCCGCTTTCGCTGCCCATCCCTTCATGTTCCTCGTCGCCTATCATGAGACTTGAACCTCCCCATCCACGCCTAAGGACCCGTTACCCCCTCCGGGACCCCCCGAGGGTCGGATAAAGCTCATGAGTTTGTCCCTCAGCATGGAAGGTGCCATCCCCTGTTGTATAGACAGCAATCCTTCCAGGGCAATTTGCCGCATCAGCGTGCCATGCTTGGCCTTGTTTTTCAAATTGCTGGCCAATGGCAACCACAAAAGGTTGGCGCTCGACACCCCATATAGCGTGGCAATAAATGCCAGACCGATTGCGGCGGCCAATGCGTTAGGATTCCCGGTCAATTCACCCAGGACGTGTACCAAACCCATAATGGTTCCCACAATGCCCATCGTAGGTGCGTAGCCGCCAGCTGCCTCAAAAATTGAGGCTCCCATGCGCTGTTGGCTCGATTGCGCATAAATATCAGTTTCCAACATTTGGCGCATAAAAGTCGGATCAGCATTGTCAACAATTAACTGCAACCCTTTTTCCAAGAAGGGATCATTGGCCAATGCAATTTCCGGTTCCAAGGCGAGCGGTTGCTGGCGTCTGGCAATATCGGTGTAGCGGACGAGCTGCTCGATTAACTGCACCGGGTCGAACGTTGATCGGGTGAGCCCCATACGAAACAGACTAGGTACCTGCCGTAAATCTTTCATCGAAAACGATACGGCGGTGGCTCCAATCGTACCGCCAAACACGATAAGCGCTGCCGTACCTTGCAAGAGCGCCCCAGCCCGCCCGCCTTCCAAAACAAATCCACCGATTAAGGCTACCACGCCAAAAATAATTCCGCCAAAAGCACTAACATCCAGCCGCATATCGGCTTCCCCCTACATCCAAATTCCTCGTTCTGCAAAGGGAATAGCACGGTACCGATTGGTGAGCCCGCCCGTAAATTGGTCAAACTCCTCCAGAGTGGCAAAACCCCGCCGCAGCATTTCTCGGCGCAACCGAATCGGATCGAGTTCGATGCCATTCAAATTATCCACTCCAATATAATTCCCCGGCGACAACTGGATCTGAGGAACCCAAGTACTCTCGATTGCGAGATACTCTGCGCGAATATCAAACATTCGGCGGTTCCCTACTACCTCCCATACACCTGTCCAAGTGTGCGGCCCAAGAACCACATGGTACATGCTTTCGCGATTGCGCTCACGGTTTGGTTTCATGATGTGTTTGCAAAAGATGGGGCCACCCACCGTAGCATCCACCTGGTATAGGACATGGGTCAAAATGAATTGCAACAATTCATCTCGAGTTGGTTTGATCGTTCCATTCGGGAAATAGCGGTCGGACTCACTCCGTCGGCCCCGACGTTTGCTCCTCGGGCGCGTAAAAATCGGAGAAGACATTTCTACCACTTGTCCGCCCTGGAAGAAAGCCAGCGATTTGCTCGACATGTTCAACCCCCCATGTCGGAATTTGTTGTTCCGATACTTCAGCTTTCGACAGCAGCATGCCATTTCCTGCTTTTGGATGAAGAAAATACTAATTATTAAGTCCCCGGAACTCCAGCCATTCCGCCAATCGACGTTCGTCCTCGGTCGGGTTGGCTAACTGCAGACAAAAATGTCGAATTTTGGAGGGTGCGATGACCGTACTCATGGCGCTGAAAACCTCTTCGACCGGCACCTCCCGCAAATGGGACAACACTTCCTGCCAGGCGGCTCGGTATCCCGGATATTCTTCAATCAGATTGAGTAGATGGGCCAGACCCGGTGCCTCCTGATGGGCGGCGATTTCCGCTCGGGCCAGCTTTAACCGGGCCGTATAAGATGCATACCCGGGAGGCAGATGCGGAACCGGTATTTCGCCAATCTCTAAACATCGAACCAATGCCGTCTGTGCTTCTTGAGGCCGCTTTAATTGCCATAGCGATTCCCCCGCCAAGGCCCAAAAGTCTGCCCGCTGGGGATATTGCTGCACCAAACGCTGAATGCCGGCCCACGCGCGCGCATGGTGACCTTCTTCCTGCCAGAGCAAGCTAGCCAGACCTTGGGCGATCAAACGGGTCTCGCCAGTGAGATTCTTGGGGATAATTTCGAGTCTGCGCCGGGATTCTTGATGGCGGTGCTCAGCCCAGGCTAAGACGGCTTGAGCCAGTTGTGCCTGCCAATGACGCGGGTTGGCTTCGGTTAGATGGTTTAGTGTGGCCTTCAACCGAGCCGTAGCCCATCCTGAGGAACCACGGTCCTCGTCGCGCAAAAGCCGGACGTCTAGCACGTCTAGTCCATATCCGAATTCAATCAAGCTGCCTAAGACCTCTGGCCAAATGCGGCCGACGAAGCGCACCTGGGATGTTGATGGCAACAGCCTGACCGGATGCGCCAGGACTGGACCCCTATCGCTGGCCGCAATTATTAACCGGTATCCCATAGCCCTATCCGAAGACACGGCCGTTAATAACGTCGGCGCGTCTTCATCCCAAAGCACTTCATTGCCGAACACCAGCAGAACCCAGGGTGTGGTAATCTTTTCCATGACCCAGTTGCGTACCGTGGTAAAACTTCCACAAAATGGGACGCGGATCACGTCGCACCCCATCCCTGAAAAATCCTCGCAACTGTATTCCGACACCACGTCCGGAACGATGATCATAACCCGTTCTGTCACAGACCTCACCGATAGGACGGCTCGTTCGATCTCCGCCATGGAATAAGGCCAGGTATCCACAACGGCGGTAACTCTAGCGTGACGGCTCTGCATCGAATAGGCCACGTTAACCTGCCTCTCGCATGACGTATCCCTAATCTACATTCCCGTCACAACGCCATTCCCCTTTTTTTAGAGGCCACTAATGCCAAAACCGTTGGAGAATCTTGTCGCCCGCCCATCGCACTAACACTCGGGACACCCGCTCGCGAATCTTTGGAATCGTAAAAAGAATCCCCAATAATCCCGTTAACGGGCCTGGCGTCACCATAAACGCCATAGCCGTAATCAATATGGCTCCTTCTCCCAAGCGGTGCACCGGAAATCCTTCGCGACCCCACTCATCGCGTACTTGGTCAGACCACCCCCGAAAAGAGCGTCGGGCAAGCCATCCGCCCAATAATGACGAAGCGACCGTAAACACTAACGTCCATAGCCAGCCCAAAAAGTGGGCCATGACAAAAATCAGGATAAGTTCCACCAAGGGAACCAATAGGAAGGCGAGGAATAGCCGCTTTAACACATCGCTGTGCTCCTTTAGGGGGTCAGCGGAGGGGCTGGCGTGGGGCGGCCCGGAAGACCATTCCACAGCCACCACGCGATCATCGCGGTTAGAAACGTGGCAACCACCAACGGCGCAAAAGGCCAGTGTCGAAACAGTAATCCCCCGGGCAAAGGTGCCAACGCAGCCGATAACTCCGTGACCAAATTAAAAAGTCCGTAGGACGTCCCGATTTCACCGGGTCGGGCAATCCGTCCGACGGCCACTCCTTGAAGGCCGCGAGATCCTTCCCCGCAACCCCGCATCAAACCCGAAAACACGCCCCAGCCAATACTTTGAGGAGCCCATAAGATCGCCGTCCACCCGACGACCACCAGGCCTAACCCGGCTCCTAAAGCACGGGGAATTCCGGTCTTTTCGCCAATTCTTCCCCAGAGCGGCCCCGTCAACGTCGCCACCAATATAGCCACCGATCCTAAAAGGCCAATCACCTCAACCGACAAGTGTCCAACACTTTTCCAATAGGGTACCACAAATGGCCAGGCTATACCCTGGATCGCCGCGAGTACGGCCGAGAAGATCATCCATTGAAAGAATCTGGGACGGCTTTTAGGCCGCCACTGTGTAGTTCGGTGAAAGGTTGCGCGGTCCGGCGGCGCGGGGCGCATGCGGAAAATGGCCAGGGAGGAGATGGCATAGACGATGCCAGCCACCACAAACACAAAGCGATACGAATAATGCGATGCGAGAAAGCCACCTAATGCCGGGCCCAAAACCATGCCTGCTCCAAACACACTGATTACCACGTTATAGGCGGTCGCCAAATGCTCTTGGGGTGTTTGCGCCACCACGATAGCCTGCATCGCTGGCGTAGAAAACGCCGAACCAAAATAGAGGACAACGCCGGGGATCAACCATTGCCAGTGATGCACCGCGGCAAACATAAATGGCACAGGAATCGCGATCACCCAGCCCCAGATCAGCACAGTCCGACGGTCTACTCGATCCGACAGCCAACCACCCGGGAAAACCACAAATGCCGTAACGATCCCCGATACGGTGGTTAACAGTCCGACGATAACGGGACCGCCCCCCAGTTTTTCTATATAAAGAGGAAAAAAGAGGCCGTACAGCCCGAATCCAAACCCCCATAAACCCTGGGCCAAGGTCATCCACCATAAGTCAGGCGTCATACCGAGCCGTTTTGTTAGCGAAACCACCACGCTCCTCCTGCCCACTAATCCGTTGCTAACTCAATCCGTGATGTGCATGGGTATCTTCTCTTGAAAGATAAGGCGGCCCACAGTGATCTTCAAACACCTGAGGACACCATCATCTTCTCCAATTTGCTCTGATAGAGGCTACGTGGGATAGGGACAAAATAGACATGCAATGCGCGGTACCATCTTTCTACCGAAAGCACTCGAAGGGTAGCACTGCCATGGTCCTACGCCGTCTGGGACACTATATCCGGTCAAGGGGGTTACGTGCTAACGAAGAAGGCTCCATCATCCGTACGTCCCAGGGGTCATTCGTTCCAGCCTTTGGGCCGGTGTGTTAACGAATTGCGCATCTTTGGGAAGAATAGCCGATGGATCGAATCCTTGAGGGAGCATCTCGGGTCATGGGTCGGCTGAAATCCGGTTGAGCCGTATTACCGCACCCTCTTGTTGGCGCAATTGGCCGAATGCGGACCCCAGCGTTCAGGGACTCTCCGGAACCGTCAGCCCACTAACACGAGAAAAACCACTTCGGCGGCGGATCATACTTTGGCTGACGATAAACGTATTCTTAAAGCCTAGCGGCAGAATCCGGGCGAACCCGACCAAGAATCAGCCCAAGCTTCTTCGGTTTGCAATAAAGCGACCCGCGTACGATTAAATGCGTACGTCGAGGTCATAGACCTAACGTATCGGCTAAAACCGCCGGATTTTATACGCCCAACAGTGCCAGAACGGCCACGACTAAAGTGATACCCGCAATCGCAAACGTCGCCGTCGAGGTGCGCCATCGACTCGCCAAGCCAATCACGGCCCGAATCGCTAAAAACGAAACGACGGCTGCCACCAGAACCATGATAATGGTCGTCGTCAGTCCAATTTGAGCAATCGCTGCGGTTCCACCGTGACCGATGATTAGCGGCACAACACCGGCCCCTACCAACGCTAAAACATCCAACATAAACGATAGGCGAATCGCCTCGCGGGCATCAAACCCCGCCCACAATAACGGAGTAATCGTCATGCCACTGCGACTAATCCCCGGTAGTCCCGCCAACCCCTGCATGGCGCCCGTCAGAATGGAGGTGCCCACTCCCGGCACTCGATCGGAGGATGGTGCATCCATCTCACGGGATTGGCTGACCATTTTCTCCTTTTTCCGCACAATGAAACCGGTAAAGAATAGCAAAATACCGATCACGACCATGGCTGCAGAACCGCCAATGGCGCTAAAGGCATGGCGCACCGCGATGTACGCCGGAATGCCGGTGACGCCCGTTGCCAATGTCGCCACGAACAAAAACCGCAAGAGCCGCGAGTAATAATCTTTGCCGAATGGGTGTGCCAACGCTTTTATCGTGCGTACCACTTCGAGGCGAAAATAATACACTGCGGCAAAAAATGAGCCAAAGTTGGCGATTAGTCCAAGATCGTAGGCATTTTGGACTTTAATGCCGATCACCGTAAAGTAAATCGTAATCATGGTCTTGCTGCTCACCGGAAGCCATTCCACAATGCCTTGAATGAGACCGGCGATAAGCGCTGGGATGAGATAATGGTGACTCAGAACTGGCACTCCTTTTAGATCCACATATATTTTTGGATGGAACCCACACCTTGTCAACGAACCAAAACACGAAATGTTGCCGATAAGTCGGCTCGTCGACCACGGCTAAGGCAAAGCTCTAGCGCACCACCACACGACTACTCTCATGGTCTAGCGCCTGATGATCGCTCTTGGAAAGGCTCCAACCCATGGCGCCAGCATTTTGCACCGCTTGGCTCACCCGCATCGCCCCAGGTATGGCTAGTATGCGCCCGCCAGACCGGGTAATTATCCAGTTAAGCGCCACTTGGGCCGGGGTCACCTGATAATTCTCGGCTATGGATTGGAGCACGTCAATGAGCGAGCGCGTGCGGTTAATATAGGCTAAACGAAAATGCGAGTCCAACTTGCGCATCCCCCACGGAACGCGCTGATTTTCATGAAACTTTCCCGACAGAAGTCCTTGCGCCAGCGGCGAGTACGCGATAATGCTCATCCCTAAATCTTCTGCAGCGGCTAAGATACCGTTTGATTCGATGCGGCGGTCCAAGAGATGATAGCGTACTTGATTGGACACCAATCGGTGGCCGTGAGACTTTAATGCACGATGCGCTTCGCGCATTTGACGCAAGGAAAAATTACTCACGCCCGCATGCTTGATAAGACCACGATCCAATAGGCGCGCCATCGATTCCATTTGCTGGGCTATCGTTGACCGGGAATAAGGCTGATGAACCTGATACAGCGTAATCGGCCACTGACCCAGAGCAGCCAGACGTCCTGGGACGCTTCTTTCAAGATGTGGAGCGGTTCGCCAAAGCGGCCACCACTTGGTCGCAATAAAGGCAGTATCCAAAGATACATCTAATTCTCGCATGGCCTGGCCTAAAACTTCTTCAGATCGTCCTTTCCCGTACACTTCGGCCGTATCAAACCAATTAACGCCGTGGTTGAGGGATTCTTCCACAATCGAGAGGATCAGAGCCCAATCTAAGCGCGGCCAAAACTTTCCTACTAGTCCACGACCCTGACTAAACTGCCAGGTTCCAAGCCCAATTGGCGAGAGCCAAGTATCACTCTCACCCAACCGCACTGTCGAACTCTTTGTCTTGGCTATTGTCATACTGGCATTATAGCGTGTCGGGCACTTACGCTATAGGCATCATCGCGCCAGGTCGTCCCACCCATACGCACACTCGTCCAAATCTTGATGGCCGATTTGGACGGATTGGATCTTCAGAAAACGAGCACCGAGCTTAACATCGAATTGACGGGCGGGATGGCCACCTGATGGGACCGGCCTATGGGACGAACTATATGTCCTTTATCGTAGTAGGCGTGGCTGTTAACGTATTTCTGTATACAAACCTGGTAGATCCTTATACCCGCATTGCCCGCAGCTACTTCAATGGCACCATGGATTTATATCGATTGAGCCCGATGTTCATTTTCACCCCGCTTTTGGGACTAATGACTAAGTCCCTCCTAGACGACTATCCCCGGCTTTTGGTTGTCGGCGCGTTTGGCGTCTGGCTCTTCGGTGCCGTGTTTCAGTTCAACTATTGGCTCTTGGCTTTAGGATTTACGGCCTTGCTCCTCATAGCAGCTTTCGGAATCGGCATGCTGAGCGCCAGTTCCTTTTATTTATGGAACATTAAACGGGGTACCGAGCCGGTTCGTCTTATCGTTCAGCAACTGTTCGCCGCGTTGTTAGCGGGCACCTATTATCCAGTGACGGTCTTGCCTCGCCCCTTACAATGGATGGATGGCTTGATTCCGCAGACCTATGCATTTGATGCGCTCCGCCGTTCGATGGATCCACACGCCCGCCTATCACGGGCGGTGTTGCCATTGCAAAAGATATTGCCGTGGTCCCCGTTAACCGTGGATGTCGCCGCACTGGCCTTGATGGCCATCATTCTGGTGCCGTTAGGCCTTTTCGCCTATGCTCGCGGCATCGAGAAGGCTCGGCGAGACGGGAGTCTGACGCGATGGCAATAATCGTCGTAGAGAACCTGGCTAAACAATACCCGCGGAAGCCCCCGACCATCGCGGTGGAGGGCGCAAGCCTTACGCTCGGACCAGGACGCATTCTGGGCATTTTGGGCCCCAGTTTACGGGCTCTATGGGATAAAGGCGCGCCAACGCATTATGGAACTCTTGGAACAGCTCAATTTGATCAGCCAACGGGATGCCTGGCCGATGCACATTAGTGCCGGGCAACGCCAGCGCCTCGCCTTGGCCCGCTCGCTGCTGGCGGACAATCGTCTGATCTTCTTAGACGAACCAACTAATAAGCTGGATGCTGAGGGCATCCGGTCAGTGCGCGACTTGATTCGGGATCTGAACACCCATCACGGCGTCAGTGTCGTGTGACGACCCATGTGATGGAAGAAGCCGAGGAACTTTGTACCGACATTGCTCTCATGTCACAGGGCCGCCTGATCCAGATGGGCCTACCCGCGATCTTCTCCAAGCGGTCAACCCATTCGGCTAACCCTGGCGGGGCCGGTGGTCGTGCCTGATGAAGCTCATCCTTGGCCTAAAGTCGAACGGTGGACCGTGGACACTGGAGCACAGCTCGGGACCAGACGGTGATCACCGTCTGGTCCCGAGATCTTCAATCGACCACATCAGCCTTGCTTAACTGGGTTTCTCAGGGAGGGTGGCATCTCGTGAGCATGACCACTAATCGGCCCTCGCTCGATGATGTCTTGACGGCGTGGATTCCACGACGGGAGGGACAGCCATGACCACCCCCCAGACCACTATAGAAGTCCAACCCCTAAGTACCAGTGGACTCCTTCGCGCATCATGGGCCGGCATGTGGCTCGAGTACAAAAGCTTGCGCCTTTATCGCGCCAATCTTTGGCTGACAGCGATTCAAGAGCTCACCACCGTCGGGGTGTGGTACTTTGTCGGGGCATTCCTAAGCCCAGTCGCTAATGGCGTGGTCACTCGCTATGGAGAGAACTACGTTGTCTACGTGCTCATGGGCGTGCTGTTGAACCAGGTGGCCATTGCCGCACTGAACACACCTTTTCGGACCGTGTCTGACGCCTTTTGGGACAAACGTCTGGAGACATATCGCCTCCAATCGCATGGCATTTGGGGCAATCTTTTGGGGCGTTTGGCCTGGTCCGTATTGTTTGACCATCTTGCAAGGCTTGATGGTGGTCGTCTTGATCATGGCCGGGTTGCTGCCGATTACGCATCAGGTGAGTCTCGTTAGCGTGGCTCTGGCTTGGTTTTTGGTGGTGGTGGCCAATGCCGGTTTGGGCTTGATGGGTGCCAGCCTCTTCTTTCTTCTCGAGGTTAAAAAAGGCCAGGACCCTATTACCTGGATATACGGCTACTTGATTCAAATCGTGACCGGGCTTTATGTCCCAATCCGGGTATTACCCATCTGGTTAGCAAGTGTGGGACGAGTATTGCCCCAAACGTATGCGTTTGAAATCATGCGCTTAGCCACCTTGTCTGGAGTTTCGATCGCATCCCTAGGGACTTTTTTTGTCGGGTTGGGTCTCGGGTCCACGACGGCAATGGGTCTTGGAATCCTGATGATGATTTGGGCGTTGCGCCACGCGGAAAAGGCAGCAGGACTAGGCGTGGTCGTCTAAAAGGCAGGTGTAGACCCCGAGCGATTAAGAAAAGTATGCCAAACCTAATTCGCCCCCTGCGCCTCCCCGATCCCAGTAGGGATCTTTAATGGCAAATACACGACTAAGATTTGCCAGTCTGTCCGCGCTGGAATAGGGAACACCGTAGGGCAATCTTTTGGGAATCCCGCGGTCAAACAACAGAAGCCTACGCCTTACGGGAGTCTGGCGATTCCTCCTGAGTTTGTGCCGATGCCCCCAACTTTTCGCCAAACGCCGCCTGGATCAGTTTGAGCGGCAAGCGTGCCATACCCTCTAGCGCCCAAATCACCTCGTCGGCGCCCTCCGCCCACGCGTTATGCCGGTTTTTAAGTTGCCGACGCGCAATCCGAAACGGTGAAGCCACCATGGTATCCACGTACCACAGCTCTTGACGGATCGCTTGATTGAGAGTACTCGGTGCGGTCATGGCCGGCTTGGGATGTTTTCGCAGTGGCTTTCGCACGCTTTGGTGTTCCGGTTCCCGTCGTTGCTTATGATCGTTCAAGAATATCACTTCCCCTATTTTTTACGATAGCGTTTCACATTCAAACCATCCTATGCGCACGCCGAAAACTTTACTCGCATACATACCTAGTGGGAAACCATTCTCCCGAACCCAACCAAAGGAGACCTGAGTGTGTTCCGCGAAATGCTAAAATCCAAAATTCATCGGGCCACGGTAACTGAGTCGAATCTCAACTACTTAGGTAGCCTCACTCTAGGCTACGCGCTATGTGAAGCTTCTGACCTCTTGGCCAACGAATTGGTTCACGTCACCAATATTAATAGCGGTGACCACTGGGTGACGTACGTCATCAAAGATCGTGACAATCCCGGATCGGTGTGTTTAAACGGTACGGCCGCCCGACATTTTCATCCAGGCGACCCGGTTATCATCATGGCGTATGGTCACTTCTCCCCGAGAGAAATCCGTCAGGGCATCCGGCCGCGCGTTGTCCACGTCGACGAAGACAACCGCATTATCCAAGTCCAAGGAGGGGAAGAACCGTTTAGGTTGGGCTAAAAACATGGGGCGTGGTGTTCTGCGCGTGTTATGCAGAATCCTCGCGGTTCCCCTGCTGCAACCGGTACATATTGTAGTACAACCCTGCTTGAGCGATTAGCTCATGGTGCGTGCCGCGCTCTACCACTTCGCCATGGTGCAATACCAGGATTAAATCTGCGTCCTGAATCGTGGATAATCGGTGGGCCACAGCAATGGTCGTGCGCCCTTGGCGCATCTTTTCGAGAGCCCTTTGAATGGCGTCTTCGGTTTCTGTGTCCACACTTGCGGTAGCTTCGTCGAGCACCAGAATAACTGGATTTCTCACCATCGTTCGCGCCAACGACAGCAGTTGCCGCTGCCCGGTGGACAAGGTCGCACCGCGTTCACCCACAGCCTCATTGTAGCCACGAGGCATCCGATTGATAAAGCGATCGGCTTGGACGAACTGGGCGGCGCCTTCAATCTCTGACTGGGTAATGTCTTGGTCCCCGAGACGGATATTGGAACGGATGTCACCCACAAATAAAAAGGGGTCCTGTAAGACCAACCCCATTTTCTCATGCAGCTCTTCTTCTTGGAATTCGGCGAGATCATGCCCGTCAATGGTGATGCGACCATGAATCACCGGATAAAAACGCATCAGTAAGTTAACCGTGGAGCTCTTCCCGCTACCCGTATGGCCCACCAACGCAACGGTCTGCCCTGGCTTTGCCGTAAAACTTACATGCTTAAGCACCTCGGTGTGTCCGTCGTAAGCAAATGACACGTCCTCAAATGATACCTCTCCCCGCGTAATGGTGGGAGTGAGGTCCCCGCGCGGCATCGGCCTTCGGGCAGGATTGTCCAGGATCTGAAACACCCGGTGGGAAGACACCATCGCCTGCTGAAATGAATTAAGGCGCTGCAACATGTTGTTCACGGGCTCGAAAAATCTGCTAAGCAGACTAACAAACGCATAGAGAACCCCGATATTGACTCGCGCGTGGGTGAGTGACCCCATGCCAAAAAAGCCCAGGACTAGCATGATGCTAAAAAGATAAATCGCCTCCGTTAACGGGCGCAGCAATATCCCGTTAATTTGGGTGTTGCGATAGCGAGCCTGGCGGTAGGATTCGTTGATATCGCCAAATTCCCGGCGCATTCGCGGCTCTTGACGCATAATCTGAATAATGCTCATGCCCTGCAAAGACTCGTTGAGTTTGGCGTTAAGAAGCGCCAGTCGCTGGCGTGCCGCATGAAATACGGGACTGGACCAGCGCTGATAAAGCCACATGATGAGACCAATCATGGGAATGATAGCCAACGCATACAATGTCAGACGCGCATCCAGGACAAACATGGTGATTACGACGCCGATTAACATGGCGATATTCTGGGTAAAGGTGTTTAAAACCGTCATGAACATATCCAAAATGGCCTGGGTGTCGTTGGTAATCCGGGAGACCAGCACGCCCACCGGCGTCTGATCGAAAAATGACAACGTCAAATCCTGAATCTTATCAAACAAATCGACCCGCAGCCGTTGGATAATATCGAGGGCCAACATCTGAAAGAGCAAGAGTTGCGCCACATTAAATGCGGCTGTCAGTAAAATCAGTAAAATATACGCCAGACCCAATTCAATCAGGCGGTCCTTGGGAAAATGCCGCGGAATCAAGTAGCGGTCTAAAAAGATTTTGATCAGCACGGGCTGCAATACATCCGCACCCGTGGCTGCCCCCAAACAGACCAAAGCCAGCATCAGCCGCGACTTATGGGGCAACATGTAACGCATGAGCCGCCAAAAAGTGCCTGAGGGAACGGTGGACACTTTAGGATCAAAGGACTCCAAACTCACGACGCGTTCCCTCCCTGCTCCACCAAGCTCTCCAATCGCTGGCGTTCATACATGTCGGCATAGCGTCCGTTCATTGCGATGAGATCCCGGTGGGTGCCACGCTCCACGATCTGTCCCTGCTCCAAGACGACAATGTTGTCGGCGTGTTCCACCGCGCTGAGCCGATGCGTGGCGATCAAGGTGGTCCGACCCTGGCGGTTGGATTTTAAAGCATCGAGAATAGTGGTCTCGGTCCGGGCATCAACCGCAGACAGAGTATCGTCCAAAAGCAAGATTTCCGCATCGGCCAAAAGTGCCCGCGCAATGGACACGCGCTGTTTTTGTCCTCCAGACAGCGTGACCCCACGTTCACCCACCACAGTGTCATACCCGTCAGGAAACCCTAGAATATCGTCATGAATACCTGCCATACGGGCCACGCGTTCGACCTGGCGGTCTGATGCGTTTGGGTCTTGAAACGCAATATTATCCCGAATGGACAGCGAGAACAAAAAGTCATCCTGAGGCGCATAGGCAATCGCCCCGCGCAGTGCATTGAGGCTATAGGCATAAATGGATGTGCCGCCAATCGTAATGTCTCCCTCACTGAGATCAAACTCGCGCAATAGGAGCCGCATTAAAGTGGTCTTGCCCGACCCTGTCCGGCCCACGATTCCAAGTGTGGTCCCTGGCGGAATGGTAAAGCGCGTATGGGATAACACCACCGGACTGGTATGCGGATAGCGAAACTCCCCGATATCAAAACGAATAGCCCCAGAGGGTACAAACGTGAGCGCATCATCACGGTCGAATACCTCGGGTTCGATAGCGAGCAGTTGGTCGACCCGATCATACGACGCACTCCCCCGTTCCACCACGTTAAATAAAAACCCGAATGCAATCATGGGCCAAATCAGTTGCCCTAAATACAGCGTGAACGTTGTAAGGCTGCCTATATTCATGCGGCCGTGAAGCACAAATAGCGAGCCTACGGCAATCGCGAGAAAATAGGAAAAGCCCACAATGACCGAGATGGTCGGATCAAACAGGGCGTCAATCTTCGCGACCGCCACATTTTTTTCAACCACGTCCCGGGAGAGCGCCACAAAACCCTCCCGCTCATAGGCCTCCTGGCCAAAAGCGCGTACAATCCGCACCCCCGAGATATACTCTTGCACCCGGTCGTTGATGTCGGAAAAAGCCGCCTGGGCCTGTGTAAACCGCTCGTGCAACAGGCGGCCATATCGAGAAATAATGACCGCCATGAGCGGTAAGGGGAGTAAAGATATGAGGGTCAGTTTCCAGCTGATGACGATCGCCATGGTCGCCACCACCGAGGCACCACTCACTAAGGCATCCACCATCATTAAGACTCCGTCGCCAGCTGTTTCCTGAATGGCTTGAACGTCATTGGTGGCATGGGCCATGAGGTCCCCAATCCGATGGTTCACGTAAAAGGTGGGGGACAGGCGCGTAAAATGACTATAGAGCTTGTCACGGAGTACCGAGGCTAAACGCACCGACCCGCCGTAAAGCCTAATCCGCCACAAATAGCGAAGACCATATGACAAAACCGCTATTACAAAAATACTAGCCAGGTATTCGGTCAGTCCGATCCCGGTCAAGGTGTGGTGGATGAGATGATTGACCAAGAGACCCACAAGCGCGGGTGGTACCAGTCCCAACAATGACACCGCAATCAGGAAGACGATTCCCGTGATGTAGTCTTTTTTATGGTCCGAAAAAAACCACATCAGGTCCAAAAAAACCCTCACACCTACCGTCCTTTCTGGGATCAGAACCACTGACCAGGAAAGAGTTTAATCATATCAGATTAATAGTGACATCATCAATCTTTGATGCTTAATGCGCTTAATGGGCTTTTTCTTTGTGCTCAGCTATCATGTTGCCGACGCCCCCGCAATCAAGCAGAGCCCGACGGGCAAAAACAAGAGCAGGTATTGGGCTAATTCTAGGGCCGCCAGGTATCCCATCTGAATCGCGTCGGCGTGTAAGATTAACACCACCGTCAGCGGCAACCCTAGTCGCGTCACCTGGGGGCCCACGGTTTCCCCCGCCCAAGAAACCGTGAAATGGCGCGTTTTGGCGGAGAGCCTCGCCGATCCCTCCGGCTGGCTCACTGAGACTTTCTCTCGGAAGATCCCCCGGGAGATAGGTCCATCCGACGAACTGCACCATGCGGGGGTCGTCACCAGCAGAGTGTTCCGCGGTCTTCCCAGTCCACCGGATCAGAATGGAGCGCAGGTCGCTGGGTCTCACCAACGCCTCCACGGCCAGGCTAAACTGAACATCTGCGGGTGGATGCGGCAACCATTAGGTAGATTCAGAGGTCTTCCGACCATGCCACTGCAAGAATCCGAGATACTGTTCGGCCAATACCCGATTCAATTGCTCAGCGGCATTCCGCCTGTCGGGCATTGCCAATGTCGAACGCGTGGCCACACCTGCTGTGCGTCTCCACGGTAAATTCCGCAGCTTCGGTGGCCATTAAGGGGACCCGCGATCACCAGAGACCCATTCGTTCCAAACGCAGGAGATGCACGATCCCTTGGACTTCAGCACTCCATCCGGAGATATTCAGCCAATAATGGGCCCACGAAAAAACGATCCATAGACGATCCCAACAGTCGGCCATTCGTGCAATCCCTGTGAAATCCGACAAGTCGCGGCTAAAAAACTGTGCACAAAACCTGATCATTGAAATATTGCAACAAGTCGCCCAGCGAAACGGGCCTGGACAAAACCAAAACTACACCACTAGAACCCCGCGGACTTTCTCCACCCAGGAGACTTTGGGTATTATTGATTTCCTGGGGTTTGGTGCCTTACGTCGTAATATGGTGTCGAAACCCGCAAGGAAAAAAGTCACCAACCATAGGGGGTTGCGAGCACATAGAGGATAGGCGACAATCAGAACAAAAAGGGAGTCGTTCATGGCACAACACTCCACACCCGCTCAGGTCATCGGTGTCGCATGGATTCCATCGTATTAGACATGAACCGTAACATGCAAGACGCTAGATGGCTGGAAAAGGCGACTGGTGTAAAGTAGCCCTATATGGTGGCGGCCGTCTTCGTCTATGGGGGTGCGTTAAACTTTATCTTCGTGGTGCTTTGGCCGCACCTATCGCTCGTGGCTATGGTGGGTTCGGGTTGGATCGGGCTGTTGTTTTGGGTGTGCCTGGGCATTGCCCGATATTTACAGGTCTTAAGCCGACGTCTAAATCATTAGCCGTCACCCTGAGTTTCCTCAGGCGTTCTGGAATTTACCAACATGTGTAAAGAGTAAGAACCAAGCATCTCACTTCGAAACGTTCGAAACGCGTAACAGGTGGGACGTTTTGTAATCGAGGTGATGACAATGTTTGTCCGACCGGATCCCAGCGCCTCACCCCGGCCTCTATCCAAACGGAAGCCTGCTCTCGGCATGAATTTGCTCGCTCTAGGGTCCCTGGGATCCATGGCGACCATCTTTCTGCGATCACCCACACTATCGACCGAGCAGTGGGTAGGGATGGGATTGTGCGCATTGTTGTTTGTGACCGCACAAGTATCCACGGTGGCGATTCTGTTGGGCCGCACGCGCTGGCTATCGCGGTTTGTCCGGAGTCGATAAGACGTTCTGGCGAGTGATGCATTCCGAAAGGTCGCGCCAATACCCACGCATACCTCTCTAGCTGCCGCGCACGCAATTGTCGTCTCGCTCCCCTGGCAAAGACTTTGTAGCCGAGCTCTTCGGGTCGATGCGTTTCCCGTCGCACCACCATACGGCGGTCGCGTTGATGAAAATAGTTCACCCCGAGATCCTCGTATTCCGGGTCCGCGGTCTTTAAAATGGCATAGGTTGCCGTGAGAATGAATGTGCCGACCCACGGCGATAGCCGCTCGCTGCTTGCCCCGGCGACCCGCTAACCGATTGATACACCGCACCGGGATGCGTCGTGGTTTGGCCAGTGGCATTCCCGCTCTGGGTTAAAGCGGCGTTTAGTGCTGTGCTGCCCTTGGGCATTCGTGGCGCCCGGAATAAAGTCGGCCCAGGAGGCGAGGTGCCCGATGCTTACGCGATCGACCATTAGTCGCGTCCTCTAAACCGGCGGATTAATCCAATGTAGTAGGTGTCCCAATAGGCTACAAACAGAAAATAGAACAGCGCGGCCAGCCAAGACACGTGAAAGGGATTGACCGGTCCGGGGTGGGCCGCCTGAGCCCGCGCCGAGAGTCCGTCGTACAAGATCCGAATGGCAAACAACGCAACTATTACCGCCCCAATGTAAGGATTCGTCTTATATCGGGGCGGATCGCCCGCTTGATCAAAGGTGGTGTGGGTGAGGCTGTAAGCGGCCAATAGGAGTCCGAGCAGAAATCCGCCCGCGATGCCGAACAGCGTGACTCGCGTGCGCATTTCCATGAGGAGCACGACAACTCCCAAGAGGGAGAGGACCACCACCCGAGCCCAGATCATGGCAGGTCGAAAGACTTGGGCGGTCATCATGCGGCGCACCCGAAACGCCATAATTATGACCACGGCTAACGCCAACGGCACAATACTACTTTTCATTCGGCGAACCCCCGCCGAAGGAGCGAATCGCGGCCCAGTCGCGGTCCAACGCGAGTTTAGAAAACTCCGGGCCCATCGGTCCGGTATACTTACCACCTTGCTCCCGATATAAAGGACTCGCATCGGTCAGCGTATGGAACACCAGTTGTGCCACCCGCGTACCTGGATATAAGTATACGGGCGTATCCCCGAGGTTGGCCAGTTCTAGAGTTAAACTCCCCCGGTACCCCGGCGATACCATAATCGCGGTCGCCACAATGAGGCCCAGACGCCCCCAGGATGACCGTCCGATCACATAGGCCATAAGGTCCTGCGGTACCTGCAAGAACTCAAAGGCCGCTCCGAGGACCAGTTGATTCGGATGTAAAATCATCTTATCGCCAATAGGAACGCGCACCCGCTCTTGGTAGTCCCGGGGATCTTGCGCCATTTCCAAGGGATCAATAGGCCCTTTGGCTGATCGCTTCATTAAGATAAACTCTTGGCCGAGGCGTACATCGACCGACCCGCCTCGCAATTGGTCCGGATCTAGCAGCGGGGTGACAATCAACCGTTCAGCCAAAGGTCTGGACATGCGATCCCATAACGCCGCTTCGTTGAGAACCATCGTTTAAGGCACCTCCCGAAAAGCCTGTTTCAGCCAAAAACCTTCTATGGCCCGATAAGCCATGCCCGCCAACCTGGAGCGACTCTCGTCGGGTGTCCCGTATAGTGCTAATAATACGGCTACTTCACCACTAATCCCTTCGCCGGCCACTTCGTGAGGCACCACGCCAAAATTGAGTTGCTCCTGATAGGGGGTATAATTGGGGACCGGCGCCCAACAAGCTTCGCCGCCGTCGTTTGCATCCAGATTAGCGGGAACTGGCAATCCCCACTGAGGCAGATAGGCAGCGTACGCGCGGCCAAACGCACTAATTTTCTCTGGAAAATAGCTCGGCGACCATCGTCCCTCTTGCGCCCCCAAAATCAAAATGGGTCCAAGCAGACGGGCCGCTGCGTCCCATCGCTCACCCCGAGTTCCAGCCCAGACAGATGCTATGGCACACATCGCCAAGGGATCGCTGCCTAGATACTCGGGGTATGCGAACAAGACCACTTGGTCATTATCGATCATGTCCCACGAGTCACCGGGCACAACCATCCACGACCGCGAATCTAGTTGGGACAGCCACCCACTGATCCCTTCGGCGACTGGATGCGCATTCCGGTTCAGCCTTCGTAGCCACGAGACCTGGTCGGTCGGTTCCAATCCCCCCAGCAAGCTTAAGGCTTGGGGGGGCACTAATGCTTTAAGGCGCTCCCGCCACTCTTTAAAGGCTTCGTCCTGCCACACATGAATCCCTCCATCCGCACTATTCGCGAAGTTTTAGCCGAATCCCTTTCAGAAACTCTCGTCTAGCCGGCAACGCGTTGTGATTTAATCAAAGTCTTGTTACCATGAGACCAATGGACAATGTCATAGGTAGGAAGGAACGATCTATGTACGAGTTTACGGGATTTAGCCAGTCCGATTTTGATATTTTTCTCATTCCCGAGTTTCATGAACGCATGAGCGCATTGCGCACCCGCATTCGGCCCAAACTCGCCATGATCGGCGATGACTTGGCGCCCAGGCTGGAGAGTGTGACCGGCCATGAAATGTATCCCCACACCGCCTCCCACGCGCGTCGCCGCATCAACCCTCCGGACGACACCTGGGTAGCATTCTCCCGATCGGAAAGGGCCTACAAGCGTTATGCCCATTTTGAAGTGGGGATTTCTCTTGATGGGGTCTTCATCCGTTTTTCGGTCAAACCCGAGTCAGACGAAGATAAGTTGTTACTAATTCACTACCTATCGTCACAACAAATCGGCGCTTTCAATCTGACGGACCCGAATCCCGTTTACTATTATCACAACGACCACGGGGACGGGCCCCAGGATGTTCGTACCCTCACCAACGACGATATGCCTGGGATTATCAACCGAACGCGAGCCACGAGCCGAGGCTTTGCCACCGGAATTTTTCTGGACCGAGATACTCCGATCCTTAAAAGTGCGGAGCTAGTCACCCGGGCGTATAATGCCATTGCCCATCTGTCACCCTTGTATCGCGGTGCCGTGGGGACTATCGTACGGTCATAATCTGTTTGAGCTGCACCGTATGAATGTACGGATCGTTTGGAGTCTGTTTAAAACCTGAGGCGTCGTAGGCAAGCGAGAGGAATGCGACCTATTATATGTTCAAATTAGCCCGAATTAGACTAAGATAAAGTGACGTTCAATGAGGGGGCAAGCTTCATGGTTGCATGGAAAATCGGCGGCGAACAAGGTGAGGGAATCGACTCAACTGGTGACGTGTTATCCACCGTACTGAGTCGCATGGGTTATTTTGTTTACGGGTACAAACTGTTTTCGTCGAGGATTAAAGGGGGGCATACCACCTATAAGGTGCGGATCGCCAGTCGCCCGGTCGAAGCAGCCACAGAGGTCAGCGATATTTTGGTCGCCCTCAACCAAGAGACGATTAACCAACACGCTTTTGAGTTAAATGGTGGCCTCCTTTTAGCAGACAGTGCCTTTCATCCTGTGATGCCGGACCGTGTGAGTGCAACCTTGGTAACCCTGCCGTTGACCCAAATCGCCAAAACCCACGGATCTGTGGTAATGCGCAATATGGTGTCGGTGGGTGCGTCCGTTGCCCTTTTAAATCTGTCTCCCGACCCATTCTTAGACTATGTGGAGGCCAAATTTTCCCGTAAAGGAGCTAGCATCGTCACCGCCAATCAGGAAGCGGTGATGGACGGCTACAACCGTGTGCGCGATGAGTATGCGGGGATCTCTCAATTGACGTTGGGTCGGCCGGTTACAGGTGACAGGCTAGTGCTCACCGGCAATGATGCCCTAGCCCTCGGCGCCATTGCCGGGGGGTGTCGGCTCATGTGCGGCTACCCTATTACCCCTGCGACCGACATCATGGAAGCCCTGTCGAAGTGGCTTCCCTTGGTGGGAGGCACTGTCGTCCAAATGGAAGATGAACTTGCGTCGATGAGCGCCTGCATCGGGGCCGGATATGCCGGCGTCCGGGCTATGACAGCAACATCGGGTCCCGGGTTTTCCTTGATGCAAGAGGGATTAGGACTCGCCGGAATGGCGGAAATTCCGGTAGTCGTGGTGGACACGCAACGCAGCGGTCCTTCGACCGGCATGCCCACCAAACAGGAACAGTCCGACCTGATGGCCATGATTAACGGCGGCCACGGCGACGGTCCCCGTGTCGTATTAGCCCCGAGTTCCTTAGAGGAAAGCTTTGAAGACGGCTGGCAGGCGTTTAATGTGGCTGACCAGTTGCAAACGCCGGTTGTGATTGCCACTGACTTATCACTAGCCTTGTGGTCCCAATCTATTGACCGTGACAAGCTGGACGGACCTCGTGTCGCCATTGAGCGTGGACCCCTTGTGAGCGCCGACGAATTGGGGCAAAGAGGTCAAGAGGTTTTCCACCGCTATGCGATAACCAACGACGGAATCTCTCCCCGCACCTTACCGGGCACCATCAACGGGCAATATCTGGCCACGGGCGTCGAACATCAACCGAGCGGCAAAGTCTCGGAAGACCCCACCAATCGCGCGCGCATGATGGAAAAACGACTCGCCAAATTAGCGTTAATCCACTCCCTGCGCCAGAGCATTAAATGGGAGGGACCGCAAAATCCGGACTTAGTGCTGTTGGCCATCGGCTCTACAGTCGGTGCCATTCGGGAAGCGCAATCGGTGCTGTTGGGAGAAGGACATTCGGTTGCCATTAGCTGGCTGAGAACACTCTCCCCGTTTCCTATCGAAGAGTTTACTAAACGGGTTGCCGGGGCTGGCCACGTTTTAGTTGTCGAACAGAACGCAACGGCTCAATTGGCCCAGCTCATGCGAGCCCAAGGAGTATGGGACGCACATCGATTTGACAGTCTCCTAAAGTATGATGGTGTTCAATTTTTCCCGTCCGAGATTGTGGACGGAGCCCACCCATTTCTGGCAACCTATGCGGAGGTGCAGTAGTATGGCGACCTTGCAAGATTTCAAGACGAGCGAAAAATCCTGGTGGTGTCCAGGATGTGGAGATTTTGGAGTGTTGGCCGCCATGCAAAAAGCTTTGGTGGCTGTTGGCGCCGAGCCGAGCACCACCGCCATCGTGGCCGGCATCGGATGTTCTGGGAAACTCGGAAACTATATTAACTCGTATAATATTCACGTCACCCATGGTCGCACTCTGCCTGCCGCAATGGGCATAAAACTCGCCAATCGCGATCTGTTGGTGCTGGCCGCCGGCGGAGACGGCGACGCATATGCCATTGGCATGGGACATTTTATGCATGCCCTAAGGCGAAACGTCAATGTCACCTATATCGTGATGGACAATCACGTGTATGGCCTCACCAAGGGACAAGCATCGCCGACGTCAGAGAGCGGGTTTCAAACCAAGACTACGCCCAATGGCAGCATTGATCGACCCGTTCACCCTTTGATGCTAGCCGTATCCGGAGGAGCCACGTTTGTGGCCCAAGGGTTCTCCAGTTGGCAACCCCAACTAGCGCGATTAATCCAACAAGGGATCGAGCACCCCGGATTTGCTTTGATCAACGTGATTTCTCCGTGCGTCACGTACAATAAGGTGAATACGTACGACTGGTACAAGAAAACCCTAGTCAACTTGGACGACGACTCCACCTATGACGCGCACACCCGATCCACGGCCCTAGCGCGCCTTGATGCCACTGAGGAGTTGGTGACCGGGCTGATTTACCAAGAAGAGTCCGTACCCTACGAAGATCAAGTTCCCGGATTTCGAAACACCGCGCTTGTGAATCAAGATTGGCAGGTTGATGACAAGACTTGGAACACGATCATGGCTAGCCTAGAATAATAAAGCGTTGATGCCCCGCAACATATCCTGGGCGACACCTTTGACGAGGTTGACACTCCCCCACTATGGCTATGGGTTTTACGGCGCATGTTGATAATTTATCCTATTCCAATAAATCCGGTTCACGGCTTACGACCATTTCTCAGAGCGGCTGGAAGCAAAACCACCCCGTCAATGGGCTCCCGATCTGGCTATGGGTCACGGCCGCAAAGTGGGGAACAATTCGTTGCGGGGTGCCTGCCGCCTCTGCCAGCAATCGGGCTTGACAGGAACGTTCCATCGTCACGAACCAAAACGCGGCTCATCCACGCTCTGACCAACCGTTAAGAGTCCGTGATTTTGCAAGATAACCGCCTTCTTGCTGCCCAATGTGTCGGCAATACTGCGGTTTTCGGTCTCGCTGAGAACGACCCCGGTGTACTCCCGTCATGAGCGCATAACCGTCCTAAAAGATGCACGAATCTTGAGTGATCGGATCCAAGAGTCCAGGCCTTGCCATACATAGAATGGGTATCGGCTGCAGCCACCACATCGGGTCTGGACCGGTGTACTGCAGAGTGTATGGCGAAAGCCGCCGCATTGACGGCACCCTGGCCTTGTACAACTTGACCCTCATGGTTCACCAGAATCAGGTCCGAGGCTCTCATGGATCCAAAGTACTGGCCAAACGGATTGACCTAAAAGTGATCCGGCCGTTCTGGATCTCGCGCCGTGATATGCCCGGCGACCCCTTCATCAAAGCCATAATGCGCAAATAGCCGGAATGCCGCGGCCAATCACTGCTTTCGATGCGTGCGCTCCTCGTGAGCGATTGAAAGGTGGGCGGCTCCCATGATGCCCTAGATTCACCAGAATCGCACCTACGATATCCAGTGGCTGTGCGGCTTATGGCCGGATGGCGGAAGCGGTATCCAACCCGGCAAAATTCCTTGTTCCTGTAAATATTGCATGACCGGTAGCATAATAATGGCCATGGGAATACCCGTGATAATCAGAAGAAAAACGAGTACCAGCACGATTCATCCCTCCTTGTGCCAACGTGCAGTGGGCCACCCCTAGAATATCACATGGCCGGGGGTTCTGGCGCCGCCTGAAACGAAGACGCCTTCACTTTCCCCGATCCAACCGTCCATAATGTGTTCATCTTAAGACATTCGAGAAATCCCCTTTGATGTGAGATAACCAAAAGGGCACCCGGGTATTGAGCTAGCCCCTGGCCCACCGTATTGAGACTGGGCCAGTCCAGATGATGCTCCGGTTCATCGAGCACCAACAGAGCAACTCCCGCAGCAGTCCAAGATGCCACTTGGAGTTTCACCTGCTCGCCATGGCTGAGTTCTAAGACACCTTGATTGATTTGATGGGCAGCGAATCCGTATGACTGGAGCCAAGCCCTGCCGCGTCCTGAGTCCAGAGATGATCGGCGCGAAAAATATGACCAAAGCGTATCCTCGTTGGCCCCATCAAACACTTGGGTCACATAGCCATAGGGGCTGGTCGGATGACGCCACCTACCCTCGATGTTTCCCGGAAAACACCCCAAGATGGCTTCGATTAGGCTCGATTTGCCCGAGCCGTTGTCTCCCATAATGGCAACCCGGTTGAAAGCCTTGATCTCCAAGCAAAGATTGGCTAATAGCGGCGTGGACCAACCCAACGAGCCCGACTCCACTTTAAATAGAGATCCTGCGTCTGGTAAGACATGATCCCAGGTGTAGCGCATCACATGCGCAACCCGGGGGGCCTCGAGCATCTCCCCGGAAGCTTTCCAATGTGCTAACCGCTTTTCTCGTGACGTCGCCTTCTTGGCAACCTTTTTTGCCATGCGCCGTGCCGACGAATCGTGGTTGGTCTCTTCTGTATGCCGGGCTTGCTGCTTGGTCGTAAGAATGTCCGATTCAAGCCGACGAATCGTCTCTTGCTGCTCCTGATAGCGCCGGGCATACGACTGGCGTTGAGTTTCGCGTTCCGCCCAATAGACTGAAGGTGCCAGGTCACGAACCTGCAGGTGCCCTTCGTCTAAATGCCACGTCGTAGTTGCCACCCGATCCAAGAAATCGAAGTCATGACTGACGATAACCATCGTGGTGGTGACAAGGCGGACCAGCCAATCACAGAGATTGCGGCGATGCCGATAGTCCAAATGGCGGGTGGGCTCATCCAAGAGTAATAACGTCGGCGGATGGATCAGCAGTCGCTCGAGTTGCTGCCAGGCCGCCTGCCCCCATGACAGGAAATCTGGATGGGGATCCAAGAACTGACCCACCGGCAAGAGTGGATTAGTGACTTGTCCCTCGGTAGGCAAAAGCACCCCAGCAATAAGGCGCAACAGGGTCGACTTGCCAGCGCCATTCGGTCCAATCAGCGCGACCCGCTGCCCCGGCGCAATAGAGGCTGTGACGTTAGAAAACAGCGGCGCTTCATCGACGTACCGGTAGCCGAGACGGGAGAGTTGCATGCGCAAAATAAAAATCACCCCTTGTCAAATCAGGGGCTCTCCGGGTATGGACGGACATCCCCTGTTAATAGTGGATGACACGGTTCTTCACGGCACAGACCTCCTCGAATGCGAAGCGATTAGCCCCAGGTTATCACATGTGTTCTCTGTCGACAAATGGGCAATGCAAATATGCTCTGTCATGTTAAGCCCCAAGCGTTTAAGATAAGGGTCAGCCACCACTTGTATTAGGGAGGGGTTGTCGTGAACCCATGGAAAACTTTCTCAGCGTCTACCGCAGAGTTTGATTCCCTCCGGAAATTATCGCTATTGGCCGTCACGCACCTGGGGATCCTCTAAAACCTTCCGTCGGATTTCTCATTGTACACACCCCGGCGCGCTGAAGCGGGTCGCTGATCCAGTCGGTCCCGACAACGATGCCCATGTGATCCAGGTTTACTGCCAATCCTCTATTTTGGTAGCGGCTTGGGGGGAACTTAGGTACAGTCTACAATCTCCGCACAGACGCATTGGGCCTTTTAGATCATCAACCGCTTGGGGCGTTAGGGTTTACCGGGCGTGGTCAACTGAGACATTCTCTATACCTTCGAACGCTAACCCGCCGAGTCCCTTATATTCCTACACGGCTCCAAGCCGAGTCGGAGAAATTTACGCGTACCATCGACTGTTAAGCCAGCTATTGCCCAAACGGTCTGAAACCCATCGCAATAACGGAATATCTTCTGAACAAAATCTGGACGGATTGGGACTATCCACATCCAGGCCCGCCACGACCAAATCCCCTACCCTAATCGGAACAACAATCTCAGAGCGGGAATCAACATCGCAGGTAATATGTCCTTCAAATGTTGTCACATCATCGACAACGATAATGCGCCCCTCCTGAAGAGCACGGCCTACTACTCCGTGGCCCTTTGCAATTCGGGTGCAAGCCGGTTTTCCAGCAAACGGGCCTAACACCCAATCACCAGATGACTGCTCCAATAAGTAAAAACCCACCCAATTAATTCGGGGAAGGTACTGATACAGCAAGGCGGCAATATTGGCCAAATTGGCGTTGAGATTGGGTTCTCCCGACAAGATGGCCTCCACGAAGGCCATCAGGTCCTCAGGACGAGCCGCTTCCTTTAGCTCTATTTCCATTCCGAGCCCCTATTTCTTAAAAAAGTCGGCATTTCGCTGAATGGACGCCTGAAACTCGGCCGGAACCTCATCTTCTTCGAAAATAGCATCGACAGGACATTCCGGCTGGCACGCCCCGCAGTCAATGCACACCTCTGGGTCGATGTAATACTGGTCTGCATCGTCTGTTGTGTGTATGCAGTCCACAGGGCACACTTCCACACAGGTGGCGTCTTTCACACCTATACAAGGGTCCGTAATGATGAAAGCCATGCGTCTCCTCCTTGTTGCGTACGCGCGTCATGCGCTTGTTTCATTTTACTCTCCCCATCCCCAAAACAAAAGAGATCTCATCTCTCTAGTGCAACGGTTATCCCCTGCACGCATTTGGTCGACCGCATGGGCCCAAAGCCCTGCCAAAATCGACCGCAATATCGCAATAAAGGTCAAACGGGATTCGGATCGATCCAAACCGTATCATATTTGACGCCGCAACGCCATGCTTAGCCCTCTTCAAACCAAGGTAACGGCAAAGTCGCAACTTAAGCCCTGGCGATTTGCGGGAGTCGGACCTTTGATCAGAGCGCCCCGCGAGGTCAGCCGAGAGACTCCCTGACGCGCAAACAGGAGTGACCCGGTCGTTGGCGACCGGGAACGATATCGCGAAGGATTCCGCAGGGAATTATGAGACGAGTATACGGGCCACCTGTTCGGGATGTCGGTGTAAATAATTCACTGCACGTTGAATATTCGGTACCCCCACGTGACGGAGCAAGCTAATGGCCGTATTCCGCAAAGTCGCCATGACACGCGGTCCGTTTTCTGTGCGTACTTGGGAGCGGTCTTCATCGTAGACCACATCGCGAACCCAGTGGAGCCGGG